>JACDGC010000613.1 GCA_013815535.1 Ktedonobacterales bacterium | reverse complement strand
ATCTGGTGGGGATGCTGCGCGCGGCCTTCCCCGAGCGCGCGTTGCCACCGACAAAGCGCGTGCACGACGGGCTGCTGTGGGGCGACCATCTGGCCTGGGGCGATGCCACGGTGCCATGGATCTCGGCGCGTGGCGACGTGTTGGCGGAATATGGCGCGCAGCGCGGTGGCATTGCTTTTGCCTATCTGCAAGCGGCGACGGATCGGCCACCCGCGCGGATCGAAATGCCCCGCTGGGTGGCCGAAAGCGATCTCTTCCCTCATGTGCTCGATGTGCTGCGCGCCGAACTGGTGGCAGGCAACGGCTATCCCTATGCCATCGAAACGGCGGATGCGGTGGCGGTCATCGGCGTCGAAGATCGGGCACGTTTCTATGCCCTGTTCCAGCGTTTCGCTGCCGAGGCCGGTTTACCCCTGACCTTTTCGCGCAAATCCGTCAGCAAGAGTCGCCGCCGCTGAGCACGATGCGTGTCGCTTGCCTTGCGGCATCAAGGGCGCGCGTGCTGCCCAAGCCAACGCTCGATCTCGATGAAGATGCGCTCCGCTGGGAAGGCCTCTTCATACGTGAGGATTTCGAGGATCATACCCTTGATGGCAGTGCGCAGCATGGTCGCCAGGAGGGTGATGTCGAGATCCTGGCGAAAGACGCCCTGCGCGACACCGCGTGCCAGATAGCCAGTGAGATGTTCGGTCCAATCCGCCTCCATCTCGCTCATGATGCGACGGATGGCAGGGTCGCGCAGCGACCGCAGATAGAGTTCCACCAGCACGATGTAGAGTTGCGGTTCCATCCGCCATTGGTGGGGCAAATCCGCCAAATCTTCGCGGAACGTGAGGAGGGGGTCCTCCTGCTCGCTGAAATCGCCCGAGGGGTGCTTGCCCGAGAAAATATCACGCATCAGCCCCACCACCCCGCGAATGAGGTCTTCTTTGGTGGCGAAATAATAGTGCAGCGTGGCGATGTTGACGCTAGCGCGTTGGGCCACGTCGCGCGTGCGCAACCCCTCGAACCCCTTTTCGGCAATCAAGCCATAGGCGGCTCGCACGAGCGCGCTTCGTTGCGCCTCGCCATGCACGGTGTTCCCCGTCCGATCGCTATAGCCCCGTTGTGCCCGTGCACGCATCGTCACATCCCTGGTGCTTGAGATCCGTATGTCAGCATATCACATCACCTGGGTGGCCAGCGTGCCGCATCATTCGCTGTCGCGCAGTTCGCGCAGGATCTCGGCAGCTTTGTCGACGGCTTTGCGCACAGAGGGGGTGGTGTCTTCGCCCTCGGGTGGCTTGGCGGCGGGCGCGCTGCTGGCACGTGGGGGCGCTGGGCGCGCCTCGGGGATGTCGATCTCGGCATTCGCCTCTTCGTCGCTGATGTCGCCATCCAGCGCGCCAATGGCGATCGAGGGTTGATTGGGGGAGGTGGATTCAGGCTGCATCGTTGGCGCTCCTTGTTTGATCTGTGGCTGCGATAGCTGAGCAAGGTCACAACTCTGGCCCGCAGAATAGCACAAGGAGCGAGCCAAGGGACATCCATCAGGACTTTTCAGCTAGCACCCTTCCCTGCTAGGTCCTACCTAGGGGGTAGCTCAGCGCGTGATGGCAAGATCCGCAATTTCCAGCCATTGTGGTGTGGTCATGAGAGTGCCGGAACGAAACACCCCACGCGGCGTCACGACCGCGTACTGATTATCCAGCCAGGCAACGAATCCCAAGGGGCCACGTGAAGGTGCCGGGGCCGTGAACACGGCTTGATCGTCCACATAAAAGGTGGCCAAATCGGGCAGCCAATCCAGGCGATAGGTGTGCCAGCTTTGCAAATCGGCTGCCAGCAGAGCTTCGTGCGTGCCGCTGAGGCGCTGAATCCAGCGGGCCGCTGGCCGTTGCTGCTGGCTCAGCCGTGCCCAGGCAATGGCAGCAGCGGTGGGCGGGGCGGCAACGATGGCCCCCAGGCGGTGCGCGTGGACGCTCTGGGCTTTCCATCCATAGCCCGGCACATCAGGCACCAAGCGCAGATCTCCGGGCGGCGACGTGTAGAGGAACCAAACCGCATCGGGCAGACGCCCACCCCGTTGCGCCAACATGAATGGCGCATTCCAGAAGCCAAAGCCCGCCGTTCCCCGCAACGTGGCATCATCAGCCACCTGGCCCCCTGGCTGGGCGGCGGGATGCGATGCCCGCGCGCGCAAGGTCATGCGCACGGGGGGGCGCCATCCGAAGCCATGGCGGCCACGTCCCCCATAATCATTGATCTCCGCGTCGCTATAGCCCGCCGCGCCACCACCAGCCACGCACATGCGCAAAGATGCCACGGTGCTGGTGATGCTGCCGCCACCGATGCATTGCTGGTGCCAGCCCGCATCATTTCCTTCGCGCATGGTCCCCTCCCCTTTGATATGGCTGTGCAGGCAGTTTGCCTCATCCCCACAGGCGCAGGTGTGGCGGCTTACCAAACACCCGTCGATAGAGGTCAGATTGCAGCACACCGGCAGGATCGAGCCGCTGCTTCAGTACGCTGAACTGGGCAATCCGGTCAGGACCAACCGTGCGCGCATAGGCGGCAGCGTCGAGGCCATCATCCTTCGCCAGGTAGAAGTTGCCGCCCGCGTCAGCAACGGAGGCGCGCAGTTCGCGCAGCAGGGCATCGAGCCGGGCGGCGTTGCGCGTGGTGACGTGGTAATCCAACGAAAGCGAGAAACCATCTGGCTGATAAGATAACAAGAAGGGATCACGGCGGTGCTGCTTGAAGACGCACAGATAGGGATGGATGCCCGCGCGTTGCGAGCGCGCCAGCAATTCAGCGCAGGCAGCGGGAGCCGTGGCGGCGGGAAAGAACGCCTGCAACTGGCGCAGGCCCCCCGGCAGCCACGCACGCTTCCAGTTCGGCACATAATCATGAAAGAAATGGAATTGCGCATGGGGCACGGTGTGGAGGTGCCCAGCCGACAGCGATCCGCGCTGAAACTGCCCCGCGTTCGCCAGCCGCATCGCAGGGTCGGTGAAAGCCGGACGCATCACGCGCCAGAGCTCACCCCGTGGAATGACGCCCGCGATGCGTGGTGGCAGATCCTGCGCGCTAGGGGCGAGGGTGCGCCCGTCGGGTACGTCCATGAAATCCGCCCGCTCGACCAAGCCACGACCCAAGGCCGACCCCGTCGCGAAGCCATCGAGCCAACCAACCGCATAATCCGCCGTGGGGGTGTGCTCCGCGA
>JACDGC010000612.1 GCA_013815535.1 Ktedonobacterales bacterium | reverse complement strand
GTATTGGGTATGGGGCGCACGTGGCCCCTATTTTGGCATCCCCACCACCAATTTCGTCGGGTGGGCCGCCTTATGTGCCCTCCTGTGTGGCATCGTGCAGTTCGCCTGGCCACGTGGTGGCACACGCCATGCGCTACCAACCATCAAACCCATCCCCCCTCTGGGGCTGTCAGCAGTGTGGCTCTATGTGCTGACGGATGCGATGTTTGCCTTCATCGACCTGACACACGGGCTGTGGGGCGCAGCAGCCATCGGCGCAGTGACGCTCGGTTGCCTTGCGTTACGTACCCGTGCGGCGTATCATAAAGAGTGAGTGAAATGTGTGCGAGGGGCATTCGCGGCACTCGTGCCCCCCGGCGAGAGAAAGCGAGCGAAACCATGGATTTGCGCTTCATTCGGGGAGAGCGCGAGGCACCGCGTGGCCATGCCATCATCATTGTGCGGCCTGCGAGTGGCCCGGCTTTGGCAACCTATTGCGTCGTGTTACCAATTACCTTTTCCATTGGGCGCTACATCCCGCCCATCCTGGCGTCACAGTTGCCGATGGAGGGGCTGCGCGACATGGGCAACAGTCCGGGTGTCATGCCCGTCCCCCCCATGATGGAAGATATCGAAGACGCCGATGCCCTCATCGGGTTGGCCGAACTGCGGGATGATGACGTGGTGGAAGTGACCAGCCTGGCCTATGGCCAAGAAAATCAGCGGATGGAACTGGCCGCGCTCACCAGCGCCGAATATCACGAGCTCTACCAACGCTACACAGCTAAGCGCCAGCCACCGTCGCGTGCCACGGGCGGCGCGGCCACGCGCCCGCTGGACGCCCCGCCCGAGACGCCCATCGCGCCCGCCGACGACCCCCTGGCGACGATGCTGGCCGAGTCAACCCCAGGCACGGAGCGCGAATATCTCAGCGAGGTCGCCACCCTCATCGGCACGCTGCGCTATGCCCAAGAAGGGCACGACGAACGCCTGCTGGATGAAACCAAGCGCTCACTGCGCCGCGCCAGTGCTCCCTTGCCCGAAAAGTATCGCGCCGAAGACTTGATCAACGCCGCACTCGTTCCCGGTGAACGCGGCCAACGCCTGACTGAACTCTACCTGACGCGTGCCTATCGTCTGCTGGCCGAGGACTATGGTGCCCTCGCCGAGATCGAGCAGCAGATCCACGAAATGAGCTGATGGTCCAAAGAACCGCAATATGACGCCATCCCTCCCGCAACACTGGACAGGGATGGCGTTTTGCGCGTTTATGAGCTGCGCATCGTGAGATGTATCATGACTGCACTGAACACCGCGTCGGCGCATCAGGCGAACTGTTCGATGAGCGCCAGCAATTGATCGACGCCAAAGGGCTTAGCGAGTTCACCATCATGGGTGAGGTCCATTGCCGCGCGCAAATTATGGTTCGCGGACATGAGGATGATCTTGGTCTGCGCGCGAATGTCGGGATGCTCCACCAGCCAGCGCACCACCCCCGCGCCATCAAGGACGGGCATCGTCAGATCCAGCAACATGATGCGTGCTTGGGCAGGCGCCTGCGCCAGAATGTCAATGGCTTCTTGCCCATCGCGCGCCGTCTCATAGGCCAGCCCCTCCATCGACAACACCGACGAGAGCATATCGCGCAATTGTGGTTCATCATCAACGAAGAGAATGAGTGGATGTTTGCCTGGTTTGCTCATCTTTACCCCTATGTATTTTTACGATCGCCATGGGCGACCTGACTGCTAGCGCTGCCATTTCCCTGTCTGTTGTACCATGCCCGGCACCACAATGCCAGCATCATTGCGCTGGACGATTGGTTTGCCGCAGGCAGAAAGAAAAGGTTGACCCCTGACCCGGGGCACTTTCCACCCAAATCTCGCCACCCATGGCCTCGATATAGCGGCGGCAAATATACAAGCCCAACCCGGTGCCGCGCACATGCGTCGTCAGTTCCAGCCGCACGAATTTGGCGAAGAGGCGTTTTTGGTTGACGGCGGTGATGCCCATCCCTTGATCGTGCACGCTCACCACCACCCAAGGGCCAGGGGCACCAGCGACGACATTGGTGATGGGCTCGTCTTCGCCGCTCTCGTCGATGATGACGCCACGCTCGCGGGGCATCGCCAACAGTTCCGTGGTCGTCTTCACCGCCGCCGTCACCGTGATCTGCGAACCCGCGTTGGAATATTTCGCCGCATTGACTAACAGATTCGAGATCACATGGCGCAGCCGATCTTGCTCGCTCAGCACCCACAGATCAGCGGGAATTTCGGATTTCACGTTATGATTCTCGGCGGCGAGCAGGCCAGAGGAGATTTCCATGGCCAACTGCACCGTCGTCGCGATATCCACCTCGGCCAGTTCAGGCACCTGCACGCTCTTGGTTCGCCACGACTCCGTGAGGGTATCCATCATATCCTTCAGTTGCTCGGTGGCGCGCATAATCTCGCCCGCCCAATGCTTGGCTTGGTCGGGCGACATCGTTTCATAGCGCCGCTGAATGAGCCAACTGAAGCCCTGAATCGCGCTCATCGGCGTGCGAAACTCATGCGACGCTGTAAGAATGAATTCATCCTTCAACTTGTCGAGTTCACGCAGTTGGGCGTAGGTGCGCGCGTTGTTGAGCGCGGAGGCCGCCACATGGCCCAGCGCCATCAAATTCATGGTTTCAGCGGGCGAAAAGAGGCCGTGTTGATCGGGCGCATACACCGTCAGAAGGCCCAGCACCTTGTCGCGCCGCGTCACCGTCTCTTTGTGGATGACAGGCATCACCAACATCGCCCGCACATGGTAATGCTCAAGCAGCGTGCCGATGCTGTCGCCGCGCGCGTGGTCGGGCGTCAAATCTTCGAGCGACTGCACCTGCCCCTCGATGGCGGCGCGGCGGCGGCCATCACCCACCGGGAACTTCTGCCCCAG
This sequence comes from Ktedonobacterales bacterium, assembly GCA_013815535.1. Classification (GTDB taxonomy): domain Bacteria; phylum Chloroflexota; class Ktedonobacteria; order Ktedonobacterales; family JACDGC01; genus JACDGC01. The sequence continues at coordinate 307 of JACDGC010000612.1, read as the reverse complement.
CGCTTCGGGGTAGGGATGATCCTTATTCTGCGCCACCTCGCGGATCACCAATTCATCGCTCTGGGGCAAATATTCCAGATAAGCGCAGACCTGACCACGGGTCAAATCCGAGGCTTGCTCGACGAGATCGCTCATGATCAGGTCAGTGTCGAGGGTCGCGTTCAGGCCCAGCAAGGCATTGTTCAGCACCGAGAGGGCGCGGTCGCTATCCGTCATCGGCGTGGTGCCCCGTCGCGCCGAGCGCATCTGCGCATGCTCGATGGCCAAGCCAATGAAACGACCAGCCATCTCAAGCAAGGTCACTTGC
>JACDGC010000611.1 GCA_013815535.1 Ktedonobacterales bacterium | reverse complement strand
ATCCAGGCTACATCTCGATCCCTCAGGCGATTGAATTCCCCACCGAGCACGGGCAGACCGCCTATGGCTTCTATTATCCCCCCACCAATCGCGATTTCGTCGCGCCAGTGGGCGAACTGCCGCCCCTGCTGGTGGAAAGCCACGGTGGCCCCACCAGCGCCACCACCGACGCGCTGAGGCTGGAAACCCAATATTGGACGAGCCGGGGCTTTGGCGTGCTCGACGTGAACTATGGCGGCAGCACAGGCTATGGCCGTGCCTTTCGCAACCGGCTGCGCGGCGAATGGGGCGTGGTGGATGTCGATGACTGCATCAACGGTGCCCTTCACCTTGCCAAGCAGGGCCTTGCCGATGCGCAGCGCCTCGCCATCACGGGCGGCAGCGCGGGCGGCTATACGACGCTGTGCGCGCTCACCTTTCACAACGTCTTCAGGGCCGGGGCCAGCCACTTCGGCGTCAGCGACCTGAAGGCGCTCCTGGACGATTCACACAAATTCGAGTCACGCAGCATTGAGGTCTTCATCGGACCCTACCCCGAACGCAAGGACCTCTATGACGCCCGCTCGCCCATCCACCACACCGATTTGCTCAACTGCCCCGTGGCCTTCTTTCAGGGCCTCGAAGACAAAATGGTGCCGCCGAATCAGTCCGAGATGATGGTCAATGCGCTGCGCGCTAAGGGCATGCCCGTCGCGTACGTCACCTTCGCGGGCGAGCAGCACGGCTTCCGCAAAGCCGAAAACATCCGCCGCGCAATTGATGGTGAATTCTACTTCTATTCGCGCGTCTTCGGCTTCACCCCCGCAGATGCCATCAAACCGCTCGTGATCGAGAATCTGCCCTAACCACCCCGCGCACCTGAAAAACCGCCCAAAATGGAACCGCACGCCACGCAGAGGCCAAATACCCCCTCCGCGTGGCGTGCGCGTTGCAGGCGGGCCTCAATTTGCCGCCAGCCACCCCCGCAGCGCCTCAGCCAAATCTTCTTGGTGCCCCGTGAAGAAGTGGTCACAGGCGGGAACGATCCGCAGCGCCTTCGGCTCGGTCAGCGCGGCATACCAGGGCTGTAGCGACGCGAGGGGGCCATATTGATCCTCCGCGCCCTGCACGATCAGTTTAGGTTTGGCACAATACGTGAGGGCAGCGACATCGAGCAGGCTGGTGGGCACCCCGGCACCGATGATGCGCGTCACGCGTGGGTCGCCACAACCGACGGGCAGGCCCACCCATGCCCCAAAGGAAAACCCCGCCAGCAACAATGGCGTGGCGGGGTAGCGTGCCGCCAGCCAGTCCAGCGCCACGCGCACATCGTCGGCTTCACCGCGCCCTTCGTCAAACGCTCCTGTGCTGCGTCCCACCCCGCGAAAGTTGAAGCGCAGCGCGGGGATGCCCGCCTCACCCAGCGTCTTGGCCAGGGTAAAGACGACTTTGTTGTGCATCGTCCCACCGCCCAATGGATGCGGATGGCACACCACCGCCGCCATGCCCACCAGCGAGGTATACCCCTCATGACGCAACAACCCTTCGAGCATTCCGTGTGTGGTCGGAATGTCAACCGCATCGATCATCGCCATGCAGAGGACTCCTCTAGTGGGGACTGGGATGTCTCAGTCGTGCGCGACAATCTCGCCATTGTTCATGATGCGAGGGTCAGCGACATAATCGGAGTATTCACGCTCCCAGATGATCGCGGGCTCTTCCCGCGCCTCCCAGCGCCGCAGGGCATCCCGCAGCACCTGCCGCTGCACCCCCACCTGGCCCGGGCCACCCAACGCATCACCCAGCGGAAAGCCATTGGGGTGGATGGCCCGTGGTGGCCCCATCTGACGCGACCCCTCTGGCACGAGGGTGATCAACACTGTGGGGATGCCCACCATCTCGATCTCGCGCTGAATCGTCACCACTGTGCGGTGGCACAGCGGGCACCCAGCGGTCAGCACCACCGCGTCGGCATCCGAGCGTTCCAGAATCTTCGCCATTTCCGGCGCGACCCGCTCATTCAAGTCGCGAATCTGCTGCGAAAACCCCATGAAGCCCAGATGCTTGCGCGCCACGCCCCCGATGATGCCCTCAGCGACGAATTCACGCAGTCGGTCGATGGGGAAGACGCAGTTGATGTCCTCATCCGCGTGACGATGGTCATAATGGCCGTGCGTCACCATCAGGTCACCCGCCGCCACATCGCTGGGCAGTTCGCGCCACGTGTTGTCGCCTTCCAGGTCAAACGGCTCCTGCGTGCGCAAATGCACACCTGCCGTCGTCACCAGCGCCACTTTCGCCGTCGCCAGTTCGATCCGGCGCGGGGTGTAGGGGATGCACCGCCGAGACATCGCCATGGCAAAACCTCGTGCTTCTCAATGGCCCCTCGCCAGCGCGACTGACAAGGGGCCGGGGAAAGGGTTGGCAAACTATTGCAGTTTGCGCAGCACTTCGAAAAGTTCTTCGTTGTCTGGCGTCTCGCCCGTGGGGCGATGCACATGCACCCACTGGACGACGCCTTGCTTGTCGATGACGAAGAGCGCCCGCTCGGGCATGCCCGCCACGTGGCGCACACCATAGAGGTCCACGACTTTGCCCTGTGGATAGAAGTCCGCCAGCAAAGGGAAGCTCAGCTTCAATTGTTTGGCCCATGCGACGAGCGCGGGCTTGCCATCCATGCTGATGCCGATCACTTGCGTATCAAAGGTGTTGAAGCGCTCAAGTTCGGCTTCATAGGAGGGCATCTGGGCGCTGCACGTGCCACTGAAGGCATACGGGAAGAAAGCCAACACCACATTCTGCTTGCCACGATAGTCACTGAGGGTGATCTTCGCCGCCGGATCGCTGCCATTCGCATCGGGCAAGGTGAAATCGGGGGCCGTGTCGCCAACTTTCAGCGTCTGAGTTTCAGCTAAGCTCTGGGGAGCGCTCATGAGAAGGGGGTGTCCTTTCGCGGAACGCGGGCGATGTTCCCCGCGTCGGCTGGTCATACGAATGGCGTGCGCCGTTGCGCACGCATCAATCCTTCTTAATGGTATAGCATCGCAAAGAAAGCGGCGTCAACTGCGGAAGTGCCGCCTGATCTTTGCGGGGAAACGCCGGAAGCGCCATTGCCCCGCATGCATTTGCTGGCACCGTCGCCGCGCTCAGGTCGCGCTGGTGGTTGGCGACGCATCAGGCGCAGGCGTGATCGGCTTGGGCGGCGAATCGATCAGGGCCACGAAATCACCCGGCACCAGAT
>JACDGC010000610.1 GCA_013815535.1 Ktedonobacterales bacterium | reverse complement strand
CGCCGACGAATGGCTTGGCCGTCACTTCGATGGTGCTGGGCATCGTCAGTTTGGTCTTATTTTGTGCGTGGTATCTTGCTTTGCCTTTAGGCATCACAGGCATCATCCTGGGTGCGATCGGCCTGAATCAGATCGGGAAAGGGCAATTCTCAGCGGCAAGCCGCGGGATGGCCATCGCTGGTTTGGTCACCGCCTCCATTGGCATCGTGATCTCGATTCTGATTGGCGTCGCGTATTTCGCACTCCTCGCGAATGCGAGCAGTTTCACGACCACGTACTGATGCAGCGAGGGCGGGATGTCCATGCCATCCTTCCCTCGGTCTAGCCCACATTGCCCCCTTCTTCGCATAATTGCCCTTTTGCGCGTTCAATACGTGACGATAGGAATCATGATGCTATTGCACAAGAAGGGCGATTGATGAATACCGATCCACTGATCTTGGCAACGTGCCGCGCTGAACCGAACTCTGCTGACCCCCACAACCATGTGCCGTTGCCAGCGGGGGAATATCGCCTGTTGGTGGTAGGGCATCGTCGCGAACCATCCCCGGCGGCGCGGCATTGTCAGACCTGCACGGTGGGGTCGCCCTACGTCACCCAGCATCACCTGCCTGACCTGCCCGACGGCGATGTCATCGTCGTGGTGCATGGCTTCAACTGCACGCAACAGTCAGGCATCGAGACGACCTTCAATGTACGCGATGCCTTGGCCGTGTGGGGGGTGCCCATCGCCGCGCCCGCCGCCGCAGATGCTCCCCCGCAAGCCAGCGATCAGTTACGGGTGATGGGCTTCACATGGCCATGTGAGCATACGCTCTTTCCAGGGTATATGGCGGATAAAGAGGCGGTGGCGCGGTTCGCGGCTTTCTCGCTGGCCAACCTCATCACCGACCTTCATCGCGCCGCCCCAACGCGACGCATCCACATGATTGCCCATAGCATGGGGTGCTTTTTGACGCTGAAGGCGCTCAACATGTTGGCGGTGTTGCACGTGACGCAAGGCGCGGCGGTGGAGGCCATCCTCACCACCGTCACCTGGCTGGCACCCGACATCAACGCCGACGCGCTGGAACGTTCCACCCCGGCATCGTTGCGCGTGCGCGCGTGGCGGCATCCAGCGCGTTTTCTGGTGGCGCAGCGGATGGCACAACGGTTCGCGCGCCCCAAACGCGAAGACGAGCCAGCAGTTGCCATGCCAGCCGCCCACCCCGACGCGGCGCATCCGTTGGATGGCTATGGCTATGCCGCGTTAGACGTAGTACGGCAGTTGCACATCTATTCCTCGCTGCGCGATGAGGCGTTGTGGGCCTCGCCGCTGGCCAACCACGTCACCGAGGAATCGGGCAGCGCGTCGGGGGCCATCCGTCTGGGTTGGTGTGGGCCGTTGCATCCTCACTTGATGATGGTGCCCGATGGGCATCAAAATCACCGTGCCCGCGAAGTCGCCTTGATCGATTGCACCAGCATCATCAGCGAGCATGGAGGCTATTTCTTTGATGCAGCGGTGGGGCGCGATCTGGCGGCGCGGTTGGCCCATGCTCAGGGCCACACTTCACCTGCCCCGCCTGCCGCGCGGCAACCCCTGGCCAGGTGGCACGCGGGCTCGCCGCTGCAATATCCCTTGGGGGAAGAGGCGCTCCCGCGTGGGTTGACGTTATGGCAACTCGTTGCGCCAACCGATCACACGGAGTCCCCGCACCCTGATGCCCCGGCTGCCGCTGCGGGCAGCATCACCGTCATCTTCGCGAATCTGTGGCAAAATCGCCTCACCAGCGCCATCCTCGCGCTGTGGATTCGTCTGCTGCGAGCCTATTATCGGGTGTAGCGACGCTGGCCGGGCTCGCTGTGGCGCAGATCCCTTGCGCAGCGGTTGGCGTGCGCAGCACAATATAACGGAGAGTGTTTAACCCGCAAAGGAAACCGAGAGTTATGGCAACCACGAATTCCGCCGCTGCTCAGCCAGCCACCGCGCCCAAGTTGGCCGTGTGGGTCAAGACGGCGCGTCCCTTCACGCTGACGGCGGCGGTGAGCCCGGTGCTGGTGGGCACGGCGGTGGCGGCGCGCGCTGGCGTGTTTCATCCCCTGACTTTTCTGGCGACACTGCTAAGTTGCCTCTGTTTGCAGATTGCAGCCAATTTTTTCAATGAATATTATGACTATCGCTATGGGCTGGATCATCCTGAATCGCTAGGGTCGAGCACCGTCATCTTTCGCAATGAGCTGTCGGCGGGGCAGGTGTTGGGCGGGGGCATCGGCTCGTTCGTGGCGGCGGCGATTTTTGGGGTGGCCTTGATTGCCCTGGTGGGGCCGGTCATCATCCTTTTTGGGGTGGCGGGGATGGCCATCGCGTATTTCTATAGCGCCGCCCCTTTCAAGCTGGCGACGCGTGGCCTGGGCGATGTGATGGTCTTCTTAGCGATGGGCTTCCTCATGACGTGGGGGGCCTACTATGTGCAGATTCATCAGTGGTCATGGGCAGCTTTTGCGGCTAGCATCCCCGTGGGTTTCATCGTGGTGGCCATCCTCAACATGAATAACACCCGCGACTATCACGATGACAAAGCCGTGGATAAACTGACGTTGCCCGTGCGCTTTGGGCAGGAATTTGGCCAGCGCTTCCACGCCTTTTTGCTGGTGGGCAGCTATGTGGCTGTGACGCTCTTCGCGTTGGTGGGCGTGCTGCCGCTGCTGACGCTGGCGGTCTGGCTGACGTTTCCCCTGGCATGGCGCAATGTGCAGGGTGTTTTGCACGCGACGGATCGGCTGGCGTTTGTGCGGGGCATCAAGGCTACGTCGCAACTGCACCTGCAATTTGGGGTGGTTTTCGCGTTGGCCATCGCGGTGGCTGCCGCGCTGCACCTGAGCCGGTAGGGGACGATATGCCACGCGCCGAGAGCTGTGAATAATATGCGGTTGCTTGCCGCACTGTGGCGGGCGCTGCCGAACCGCCTCAATTGGTGGGTGTTGGGTTGGCTGCATCCGCGCTTCATGGTGAGTGTGGTCGGGGTCATCACCGATGATGCCGGTTGTGTGCTGCTGGTGCGACATCGCTTTTGGAATGGGCGCGCGTGGGGCTTGCCGGGTGGGTATATCCGTCGCAACGAAACGCTGGCCGCCGCACTGGCCCGCGAGATCCACGAGGAGACTGGGTTGACCATTGGGCCAGCTACCATGGTGACGGCACGGCGGGCCACCCCGGCGGCGGTGGAGGTCGTCCTGCGGGC
>JACDGC010000609.1 GCA_013815535.1 Ktedonobacterales bacterium | reverse complement strand
CCCACATGCACAGCAATGTTCCAACTGCCCACGCCGCTGAACCAACCGCTGAAGAATTCATACAGCCCGACGCCGAGCCCGACGCCCCACGCCCAAGCAGGCACGGGGGCGGGTTTGAGGTAGACCACCCGTTCGCGGGCAGTGTGCTTGGCCTCTTCACCGTCCCCCTCAATGATGCGCCGCTTCTTTTCATCTTGAAATTTTTGCTTGATGAAGCGTTCTAGTGTCTGGCGGTCATCCGGTTCGATGTAGGTGAACTCGACGCCAATCAGATAGCCTTTCTTCTTTTTATCGGCCTTGCCCTTATCGCGCAAGATGGTGAGCACATCCTCTGGTGCATCAACGATGTGCGCCACGCGCGCACGCACCAACCGCGAGATGGGAAAGATCGGCGCGCCCAGTTCGATTTGCAGCAGGTCATCTTCTTTGAGCTGGCTGTTGCTAAAGATCAAAGCGCCGCCCAGACTCACATTGAGCACCGTGCTTTGGTAGATCGGGGCTTTCGCGCCGAGCTTGAGCTGCGTGTTCGCCTGCATTTGCACCCGCGGATTGTGACGCGTGGGCGTGGGCGTAAGGGGCACTTCAGGGGATGGCATCATGGTTTACTGCACCTCCGCCAAGCGAGGGGTGAGGTCCACCGTCCCCGCCGAGATGACGTTGGGATGCGCCGACACTTCGTCATAGGCCAGCACCGCCTGCATCGGCAGGTGCCGCTCGATCAAACGGCGCAGGGCCAGCCGCACCCTCCCCGACACCAGCAACACGGGCTGGTTTCCCAGCATGGCAGCGTGCTCGATGGCAGCCGCGACGCCTTCCAGCAGGCGTTGCAGCGTCGCGCCGTCCAGCGCCAGGATGGGGCCATTCTCCGTGCGCTCCACGCTCTGCGCCAGATTCAGTTCCGTCTCGTGGGGCAGTGTCACCACGTACAATTGTTTCTCGGGGTTTTGATACTGGGCGCAGATGGCGCGGGCCAGGGCCAACCGCACCCGCTCACTGATGGCCTCGGGGTCTTTCATCGTGCGCGACGCCGCGCCGATAGCTTCGAGAATGAGCGGCAGATCGCGGATGCTGACGCGTTCGCGCAGCAGATGTTGCAGCACCGACTGCACATCCCCCAGGCTGACAACATTCGGGATGAGATCATCCGCCAGTCCCGGATGCGTCGGTTTCAGACGATCCAACAACTGTTTGGCGTCGCTCTTAGTCAACATGGCCCAGGCATTCGCCTTGATGACTTCGGTCAGGTGGGTCGCCACCACAGAGGGTGGGTCCACCACCGTGTAGTGCAGCGCTTCGGCTTGGTCCTTCAGGCTGGGGATGATCCACACGGCGGGCAGGCCGAAGGTCGGCTCCATCGTTTGAATGCCCGCGATCTCTTCCGTGGCCAACCCCGAATTCATCGCCAACAAATGGTTAGGCATGATCTCGCCTGTGGCGATCTCGACGCCGCGCAACTTGATGGCATACGCATTTGGGGAGAGCAGCAGATTGTCGTGGATGCGGATCGTCGGCGTGATGATGCCCAATTCCTGCGCGATCTGCCGCCGAATGAGCGTGATGCGCGTGAGGAAATTCGCACCCTGGTTTTTGTCGACCAGACTCACCAGACCGTAGCCAACCTCCAGTTCCATCGGGTCCACATCCAGCAGCGAGAGGATGCTGTCAGCTTGCTCTTCAGCGTTTTCGTTGCCCGCGCCCGATGTGCCTTTGGTCTCGTTGGCCTTGGCAAGCGCCAACACGCCTTCGTTTTTGTTGAGCAAATACGCGCCGCCGATGCCAGCGCTCCCCAGCGCCAGGAAGGGCAGCATGGGCATCCCCGGCACCACGCCCAGCAGAGCAATCAACGCGCCCGCCGTCCCCAGCGCGCGGGGATTGTGCCCCATCTGGTTGACGATCTCGCGGCCCAGGTTGATGCCACCCGCGCCCCCCGTGCGGGTGATGATGATGCCGCTGGCGGTGGAGATGAGCAATGCGGGGATCTGTGTCACCAGGCCATCACCAACGGTGAGCAGGGTGAATTGGCTCATGGCCGTGCCAGCATCCATCCCCAATTGCACCATGCCGATGAGGATGCCCCCCACGATATTGATGATGATGATGATGATGCCTGCCATCGCGTCGCCCTTGACGAATTTGCTCGCGCCATCCATCGCGCCATAGAAGTCGGCTTCCTGTTGGATCTGTCGGCGGCGGTCGTGGGCTTGCTCTTGGCTGATGAGGCCCGCGTTCAGGTCGGCGTCGATGGCCATCTGTTTGCCGGGCATGGCATCCAGGGTGAAGCGCGCGGCGACCTCGGCCACACGGCCCGCGCCATTCGTGATGACGACGAATTGAATGATGGTGAGGATGAGGAAGATGACGATGCCAACGACGAAATTGCCACCAACGACGAAGTTGCCGAAAGCATCCACCACCGGACCCGCGCCGCCTTGCAACAAAATCAACCGCGTCGCGGAGATGTTGAGGCCCAGCCGCAGCAGAGTGGTGACGAGCAACAGCGACGGAAACACCGAGAACTCCAGCGGCTCGCCCGTGTAGATGGCGACCAGCAACACGGTCAACGCGATGCCCAGGTTCAGCACCTGCAAGAACGACAGCAACTCGGACGGCAACGGCAAGATGAGCAACACGATGATGCTGACGATGCCGCCCGCCAGCACCAGATCCGTATAGCGCGTGAAGCGCGTCATTATCGCTGCCATGTCATTGCCACCCCTGATCGCTCGATGTCACTCACTGCCTCATGAGCATACCGAATCGAGGCCGCTCTGCATCAGGGCCGGTGGTCCCCCAGCCCGCGCTGCATCGTCCCACGCCCCAGAATGAGGAAGGGTGGTGGGGGCTAGGGGGACTGCTGGGGAAGCGGTAATTATTTATTGTGCATCCCCGATATGTTTTTCACATTGACACAAGCAACGAAGCTGTCTATTCTACGAACAGACCAGTAATGGTTTGGCGTAGCCAGCGCGCCCTTCTCTAGAGTGAATAGGAAGCAGCCATGTCAGAAACACAACTATCTGCAAGCGGAGTATCACCATTTGATCAGATTCGTCATGAAGATGAGCAAGGTGAATACTGGCTTGCTCGTGAACTTGCAACGTTATTACAGCAACTTTCAGGGAGATAGAGCAGGCATGGAGTAGCCCGCGTGCTGAAACCAGGCGGACGCATCGGCGTCGGTAATGTGAGCAAGAGCGATGGCTAAGGCATCGAGCAGGGTCTCGCGGGTG
>JACDGC010000026.1 GCA_013815535.1 Ktedonobacterales bacterium | reverse complement strand
GTCTAGTGCAGTCTCCACTAGCATTCGCCAATGCGGAGCACGCGCACTGCGGCGGCGTGACTGGCCGCGCTAGAGCGTGACCTCCATTTCCGCCAGTTGCATGCGATACGTTGGATCGTTCGGGTTGGCGTTGCTCAGGTTCGTCCCCATGACGCGAATGAAGCGCGCATCCCGCGTGGTGAAGATGTAGGTCTTGACGGCTCCGCTGGTGGGGCTGGGGTTGCCCGTCTGCGTCGCCACCGTCATCCAGTTCACCCCATTTGGTGAAAGCTGCACGGTCAGGTCAATGGGGTAGCCATAGCCGACATTCCCGGCATCTTCGCGGGGGTAGAGGTTCACTTGGCTGACGAGGTGCGACGTGCCCAGGTCAAGCTGCACCCACTCGGCGTGGTTGCTGCCCAGCGTGTTGGCGCTGCTCCAGCCCATCGAACTGCCAGTGGAGGTCGTCAGGCCATCATTGACGTGTGCCAGGCCCCAGCCACAGCACGCGCTGAAGGCACTGCTGGCCGCGGGAGTCGCACTCGTGGCGAGATTGCCCAGTCCGCCGATGGTCGTCTCGAATTTCAATGCACGATTGCTTTCCAGGGTATAGCTGCCGCCGCTGTTGCTGGAGTAAAGTTCTTGCCCTGCGGCGTACACATTGCCATCGTTATAGGCTAACCCATAACAACCGCTTGAGAGCGCCGCATGCGCCACGATGCCGTAATGCGTACCAGCGGTGACGCTGATGTTGGGCTTGACCGTCACCTTGCGCGCCGACCAGCCGATGGCGCTGACAGGGATGGTCGTGCTGCTGAGCGTCCCAGTCGGCGTGCCGCTGCCATTGACGCTGACGAGGTCAATGGTCAGGCCCGCGTTGGGGGCATATTCCTGAAATGTGGTGAATGAGACGGACGAGAGCGTCCCAGATTGCCCCGCCGTGAAGGTCTGCACCCGTTGGATGGCGCCGCCGATGTCGCACCACGTGCGGTAGCCTGCGATACCATCCCATTGATCGCGATTCGTCGGGATGTTTTGGCTGCCCGCGACGCCGCCCGTCAGGGTGAGCGAGAACGACGCCGTACAAGGGAGATTCTGGATGCTCCCATTGCTATTGAAGCTCAATGGTGCCCAGAAATAATTGGCCAACGCTTCGTTATGGGAGCCATTCCACAGATCGCTCTGATAGAGATATGTGGTGCCAGAGGTCGTTGCCACGGTGGCGACGTGTGTCGGTTGCCCGCCGCAGGAATTCGCGGTGAATTTGGTCCCGGCTGTCCACGTTCCCAACGGCGTCGACGCCGTCTTATACGAGGTGCCAGTGCTATTGCAATAGCCGCAATTGGGATCGGAATAGGTGACATAATAGATCCCGTTGCGCTTGAACATCGCTGGGGCTTCGGTGCTGGAAGTCCCCAACGAGGCATAGTTGCCGGTGCCCGACTCGAACTGCGCGTTGAGTTGCTCGATGATGATGTTGCCGCTCTGTTGCCAGTTAGTGTACGTGAGGTACGCGGTGCCGGTGCTGTCGAGGAACAAATTTTCATCGCCATTGTTGACAGCCCCCGCCGTGCCACTGAAGGCCAGCGTCGGCACAGCCACTTCCGTGAATGGTCCAATGGGAGCGGCACTTTCAAAGACGCGAAACCCCACGCCCACGCTATAATCATTCATCCACAGGATGTATTTCTGAAGCGCACTGTTATAGAGGACGTGGGGGCGGAAGCAGCCAATGGTCGATCCACCGCACCGCGCTTGCCACGTCGGCGTGCTCGCGTCGAACAGGAAACCTTGATCCGCCCAATGGACGAGGTCGGTGGATGTGTAGGATTTGAAGCCACAGAAAGGGGCACCGCTTTGTTGCCAAACGAAACCGCAATCGTAGCTGGTGCCATATAAATAGTAGGTGTCACCAAATTGACTGATGCCGCCATCGTGGGCATCGATGGCGTTGTCATTGACATCGTAGCGCGTCACCTGGTTGCCACTGGCATCGAAATTCGTGATGGTCGTGGTGGTGTCGGCCCGCGCCGCACCGCCGCCGATGCCTAGATTCAGCGCGGTGCCGAGCAGTAGCGCGATGATGAGCGTGCCAATGGAAAACATCCGGGGACGGCTTGGATACATCGTTGTAGCCAGCATCATATGCTCCTTTTGAACAATCGGCGAAGGTGGGAACGCCCAGCGGATGCGTGAGGATTCCCACCAGATGGCTCAGTTTTGCAACTGCATCTCAGCGAGTTGCAGACGATAGGCGTTGGCGATGCCCTCGTCGCTGGCGGGGGAGCCGAGCAGCGTGGCGACGACGCGCACATGCCGCACGCTGGTGGCAGCGAACGAATACGACTGCGACGCGCCGTTGGGGTTGGCTTGCTCCGTGATGGTCGCGACGGTGGTGAAGCTGCCACCATCTGGCGCGACTTGGATGGTGAAGTTGACCGGGAAGTTGGGCGAACCACCGCCCACCGCTGCGACGCCTGTGCGCGGGAAGAGCGTCACCGAACTGATGGGTTGGTTGCCGCCCAGATCCACATCGGCGTAGATCGGGTTGGCGCTGACATCCGCTGCGGCGACGTTGCTGCTGGTGTAGCCATTCGAGCTACCATTGCTGGTCTGCACGCCATCGGTCAGCCGCGCGATGCCCCACGGGCCGGATTCCAGCGAATTGTTGGAGCTGGCGGTTTTGCCGAGCGCCAGATCGGTCGCGTTGTAGACCTGCATTTCCGCGAGTTGCAGCCGATAGGTCGAGGTTTCATCCGTGGGGGGCGTGCCGAGCTTCGTCACGCTGACGCGCACGTGCCGCGCCGTCGTTGCGGGGAAGGCGTAGGTCTGCGCGACGCCGTTGGGGTTCGTTTGCCCGGTGATGGTCGTCGCCGTGCCATAGCTGCCGCCATCGGGTGCCGTCTGGATGGTGAAGTTGACGGGGAAGCCCGCCGTACCGCCGCCCACCGCGCCCGTGTCGGTGCGGGGGTACAGCTTGATCTCGTTGACGCTCTGGTTCGCGCCTAGGTCGACATCCACATAGGGCGGGTTGGCGCTGGCATCGCTGGACGCGAAGCCGTTGCTGGTGTAGCCCTTCGCGCCGTTGACGCTGGTGATCGTCCCATCCGTCAGATGCGCGATGCCCCAGTCGCCGTTGGTCAGCGAGTTGTTGGAGGTCGCGGTTTTGTTCAAGGCGAGGTTCGCCCCAACCGTGCTGGTGCCGACCTCGTCAAAGTTCCACGTGCCAGGGTTCGCGGTGAAGTAGACGTAGTTGGCGTCGCTGCCCGTGTAGCTGAGGCCGCTGACGCTGCCCGTCGCGCCGCCATTGGCATAGACCGTCGTGTTGTTCACCTTGATCGTGACATTCCCTAGCCCCAGCGTCGGCACGCCGATCTTCGCCGTGGTGTTGCTGGGCGAGGTCACGGCCAGGGTGAAGTGCGACGCGCTGGGCAGCCGCGTCGCGACGGTGATGTTGCCCTTGACCGTCGGCACGGTTTGGTCGATGGCGGTCAGATCGCCGATTTGTGGCGCAACCGTATAGGTGCTGTAACCCGCTGCCGTGGGTTTGACGCCCGCCGCGTAGGCCGACAGCGCGTACATCGGCCCCGCCGCCCAGCCATGGTTGTCGGTGCCGCCGCCGCCCTTGCTCCACAATTCCCAGACGGTGTAGCCGGGGTCGCTGACCTCAGCGGCGTAGCGCGAGCGCATGCGCGCCTCGGCATCATTCGCATCGTGCATCAGGTAGTATGCTTCGAGGACGTAGAGTTCCGTCCATGGGCTGGCGTTTTGGTGGTGGTTCAGCACGTTGATGACGCTGGCGTACTTGGGCGCGTCGGCCAGACCCGTCACAACGGCCATGGCGTTGGCGCGGTCATCGGTGTCGCCCGTGTAGCCGGGGGAGCGGTATTCGTTGTTGGTGCCGTTCCAGAGGATGCGGTTGAAGTTGTTGGCGATGCTACTTTGTTTGGCTTGCCAGGCGGCGACATCGCTGCCGTGCCCCGTCAGATTGGCGATCTGGATGGTGGTGCCGAGCGCGAGGTAGTACCAGGCATTGTCGAGGACGCGGCGGTCGATGTTCGATCCCCAGTCTTCCCAGTCCCAGTTGCCCGCGCGGTGGTTGACCAGGCCGTCGCTATCGAGCGACCACAGATTCATGTACGACTTGACGTGGGGGTAAGCGTTGGCGAAGGTGCTGCTGTCGCCCGTATATTGATAGAACGTGCCAAATGACCAGATGCTGGCCAGCATCTGCACCGGCAGTTCCTGATTCCAGTTGCCGGAGGGGACGGGGGCAAAAAGGGTGCTATCGGCGCGCTGCCAGTTCACCAATTCGTTGATGGCCTTGTCGCCCAATTGATTATATTTGCTGTCGAAGCCGTAGAAGCCTTCTTTCAGATCGCTCACTGCATCCCCCCACCACTGGGCGCGTTCGCGCGTGGGGCAGTCCATGAAGTTGTCGCGCAAGTTCAGGTAGACGGTGCGCTCCGATTTCGTCCACAGCGCGTTCATGAAGGCATCGTTGCTGCTGAAACTGCCCGCGAAGGCGGTGTCATAGCCGCTCTCGCGATAGCTCAGCGCCAAAATCTGCACGCCCGTGGGGATGGTGTACTGCACCGCCGTGCCCGACATCCACCCCAGCGATTCGAATTCTTGGGTACCACCCGTCGTGATGTAGGTCGCGCGCACATTGTTTTCGCCGCCATCGGTGTAATGGTCGGTCTGGATGCCGATGACGCTGCCCGCGGACGCATTGACCTTCAGGTACGGCGTCACTTGCAGGTTAGAAGGCAATGTCGCCACGATGGCCGTGGACCCCTGACCCATGGTCGGCAGCGATGCGCTGTTGGTGTACGATTGCAGCCCCGTATAGCGGAAGAAGGGGATGGGCCGCGCGACGAGGGCACCGTAGGGCGCGGCGTTAGGTGCGCCTTTGTCGGTGGCGTTGCTCCACGCGCTGTCGTTGAAGCCCGTGGCTTGCCAGTTCGCCATGCTGCCCGCGTTGCGGGCGTCGTAAGAGATGTTCGGTTCCGCGAGGCGATAGTTGGGTTGGCCACCAGCGGTATCGTTGCCATAGCCCGGATGCACGATGGCGCGCCAACTGGTGTCGCTGACGGCGATGGGTGACTGGAAGAGCAGCCCCGCCGCGCCGCTGTCCTTGTGCGAAAAGCCGCTCTTGCCGAAGTGCCACACCAGCAGGGCGATGGTATTATTGCCCGTCGTCAAATAGCTGGCGATGTCCTTTTCATCGTAATAGGTGTCGCTGGGGTTCGGTCCGCGCTTCAAGCCACCCTCGAAAGTGACGAGCGTGCCATTGACATACAGCCAATATTTCGTGTCGGTGGCGATGTCGGTGACGACGCTGCTGGGCACGGAGGCGAGATTCACCGTCTTACGAAAGGCGACCCATTGGTTCGATGTGTCGGTGTTGGCCCAGATCCAGCGGCCCGCCCAGGTGACGCTGGGGCGCAGCGCGGGCGTGGCGGCAGGCTGCCCCGCCGCCTGAGCAGGGACGACGTGCATGACGGAAAAACAGATGATGAGGACGCACAACACCGCGAAGATACTGCGCCAGGTTGCTTTTGTACGCACGCGAAGCTCCTTCAATCCAAAACTCGTTCAAGCCAAGCTGGTGTGTGAGTGCCCCCAGATGGTTTGCTGGGGGCGGATGCGTCACTGAATGGTGAGGAGGTCGAAATCCGGTCCCCAATAGGTGCCGTTTGAGAAAGCGATGGTGTTGGCACCGGCGGCGAGGGTGACGAGGGTCGTCACGGTGTTGGCATTCGCCGTGGGGGCGAAGCTGACCGTGGTCGCCGCGCCGCCATTGATGCTCATCGCCGCCGTGCGGGTGATGGTGTCGCCATTGGTGTACGCGATGGTGAGCTGATATACCCCCGCGCTGGCGACCGTGATGCCATTGGCGCGGAAGGTGCCGTTGCGGCCATCGCCATTGCCGACCCAGCCGATGCGCGCGCCGCCAGAGCAGCCGCTGCAACTCGCCACCGCCGCGCTGCCGCCGAGCGTATTCGTGCCTGCCTCGGCCTCGTAGCCCATGGCGGATTGCACGGTCAGGTTGGCGAAGGTCGCATTCACGCTGTCGCCGCTCCGTCGCGCCTGCCCCGTCAGGATGACATGAATGCCCTGACTCCATGCGACAGACACGGAAAGGTACTCTTTGCCATCGACGAAGAGGTGGACGTGGCTGCCATCGTGGACCATGCGCATCTGGTGGTTGCCGCGATCATTGTTGTTCCACACCAGCGTGCCCACATCACCCGCGCCATCCTGGTTATAGGTCCATGTGCTCGTCTCGCTGTTTTGGCTAAAGTGGACGTATTGCGTGGGGCTGACCCACAGCCAGAGGCTGCTGCGATAGCCCGTGCCAGCGCCGCTGAGCGCGGTGCGATTCACCTGCACCGTGAGCGGCGCGGCGGCGCTGGCGGCGAAGGTGGCGTTGCTGCGGAGCGAGCGCCCAGCCCAATAGTTGACGCTGGTGGTGCCTGCTAGCGTCAAGTTGCCGCCGCCCTCGCTGGCGACGATGCCCGACGACGCGGTGGACTCCAACCCCTGATCGATCACAGCCCACTTGGAGGTGTCGATGCTGCTGCCACCAAACGTATCGCTCAGCGTGACCGCCTCAGCCGGATAGCTGAAGGTGCGCGATCCCGGCTGCACGCCACGGAAGTAGACATAGTTCGCATCCTGGTCGGCGCTGCTGATGCCACTGGCCCCCAGGAAGTTCGCGCCGTCCCACACGGTCGCGCCATTGATCTGCACGACGCGCGGCTGCCCAAACTTAGGGATGCCGATGACGCCCGCCGAGCCGCCATTGGTCGAAGCATCGACGTGCAGGGTGAAATCGCCGAGCGTGCCGTGGTCGTATGAGACACTGACGCTCTTGCCCGCCGCGACGGTCAGGTCACCCTCCACATGCGTCAGGTTCGCGGGGTGCGGGATGACGTGGTACGCGGCCCCGGCGGCGGTGTCGGGCGCGATGCCCAGCACATACATCGACAATGCCGAGGTTGGGCCGGTGGACCAGCCATGCGCGGCGCTCATGTAGTTGCCGCTATAAGCGAAGGTGCCGTTGTTGTTATAGCCTTCCCAAAAGGTGCTGTTGGTGCCGGTGCTGGCATTGAGCATGTAGCCCCACTCCAGCTTCATCAGGTCGATGCCGCCCACGTCATCGTTCGCGGCGAAGTGCGCTTGCAGCTCCATCGAGCCGGGGAAGGGCGAGATGTTGTTGTTCCATTCGGGGGTCTGCGCGCCATAGCCGTTCCAGTTGCCGCGCAGGTGGGCCGCGATGGCCGTGGCCTTCGTGGTGCTATCGGCCGCGCCAAACCAGACCGCCAGCGCGTTGCCATCCTGCGGATAGAGCGTGCTGCCCGGATGGTCGCGGTACGCGCCCGTCGTGCCATCCCACAGATTGCTATTGATGGCGGCTTTCAGATTGGCGGCCTGGGTGGTGTAGGTGCCCGCGAGGGTGCTGTCACCCTCGGTGGTTGCCAGCGTCGCGCCCGTGGTGAGCGCGCGATAGAGCAGCGCGTTCGCGGCGATGTTGTCGCCGCCCTGGTCGCCGCGCGCCCAATCCGCCGTGCCGGTGACGTTCATCAGGCCGGTGCCATCGATCTTGTTCGTGGCGAAGGTGACGCCCTTTTTGTAAGCCGCCCAGATGCCATCGAGCCAGGCTTTGTCGCCGCTGTAGAGTTCGTAGGTCGCCGTGCCGATCAGCGTCCACAGATGATAGGTGTCGGACCCAAAGAAGTTGACTTGGGGGCCAGCGTAGGGCAATTCACCGGATGATGCCTGGTGATTATAGAGAGTCGTGAGCGCGTTCTTGGTGGAAAGGATATCGCCCGTCGAGACGTAGGCGGTGGGGACGGCGACGCCCAGGTCGCCAGGCCAGACGGTGCGGTCGCGTTTCGCGCCATCGACCAGTACGGTGGTGCCGACGCCGACCGTAGCATTGTTTTGCCAGCCCGAACCAGGCGGACCCCAGACGCGCCCTTGCGTCGGCGCGATGGTATCCATCTGCACGGTGTAGGCCCCGGCATACCAGAGTTTGTTGAGCAGGTCGTCGTTGGAGTAGAAATAGTTCGCGTATTGGCTGAGGTTGCTCATCGTCGGCGCGGCGGTGAAGGCCAGGGAGACGCCAGTGAGATCGACCCAGCCAGATGAGGTGAGGAAGACGGTCAGATAGCGAAAGCCGCCGCGCAACTGTGCCGCCGGGACGGTGTAGCTGCCCGTGCCAGGGACGGCGGCGCTCAGCGCGCCATCCGCGCCGCTGCCGCCGTTGCTGGCATCGCTGGTGGTGCCGACATAGAGCGATGATTCGCTGAAGGCCAGGCCGACCTGTTGGCTGCTGTCACTGGCCCCCACGAAGGTGAGGGTGGTGATACCGCCGACCTCTTTGCCAAAGTCGAGGCTGAGCGCGGCGTTCGTGCCAGTGAGGCGCGTCACCTGCCCGGTGAGGACGTGGGTGGGGTTGCTGACGTTGCCGCTGGTGGCATAGACCGCGACGGGTGCCAGGGTGCGCGATGTGGGAGCGTAGTTGAAGGCATCCCATGGCGTCGCTTGCGCACGGTGGCCCGTGCTGGCATCGGCCACATGTCCGGTGGGAAAACAGAGAATCACAAGGCTCAGGGTTGCCAAAGCAAGAGGACGCATGAGGGGCCAGATTCGCATGGCGATGCTCCTTCTCAACAGCGAGACAAGGATGACGATGCCGATGTGAAACGTTTCATTTGTGAGGGGAAGAGGATGGCATGCAGCAATGCATGCCAACGACACATTGAAAGCTTTCAGTGTTATCGGCCAGTATACCTGGCTACTGGCGATCTTGTCAAGGGGGATGCGAAAATGGCGAGGGGAACGTGTCGTGAGGCGTCCCATTCTGGCGATGCGCTGTGAGATATAATAGGCTGCGAAGAATACAAGCGAAACGAGGCGGGATGGTGGCGAACATTCATGAAGTCGCGAGGCGGGCGGGCGTTTCCTTGGGAACCGTCTCCCATGTGTTGAACCATCCCGAACTGGTCGCGGAAACGACGCGCCAGCGGGTGCTGCGTGTCATCAATGAGATCGGGTTCGTGCGTAACGGCTCCGCACGGCAATTGCGCATCGGCACGACGCAGACCATTGGCCTGATCGTGCTGGACGTGTCGAATCCATTTTTCACCGAGGTCGCGCATGGGGCCGAGGCCGCCGCCAGCGAGCACGGCTACCTTGTCATTCTCTGTAATTCGGGGAACTCCCCCGACAAGGAAGCCCACTACCTAGACGCGCTGGCCGAGCAGCGCGTCGCGGGGATGCTGATCGTCCCCAGTGTTGCGTATGCTCCCCAGTCGTTGCGGCGTGAAACCCCCGTTGTCTTATTGGATCGCCTCAGCAAAGATGCCAACTGCTGCTCCGTCTCGGTGGATGACGTGGCGGGCGGCGAGATGGCGGGGAAGCATCTACTCGATGCGGGACACCAGCGCATCGCCTATCTGCATGGCCCATTCACCAATGCTCAATACATCGACCGCCTCGAAGGGCTGCGGCACGCGGTCGCCCAGGCAGGCCACGACCCCAACACAGTGATCGTCCCCCTGGCCGCCGCTGCTGACAATGCCCAGGCGGGGGGCGCGAGCGTCGCCGCGTTTTGCCAAATCCCCGACCGCCCGACCGCGATCTTTTGCGGCAATGATTACCTGGCGGTCGGCGTCATGCACGCGCTGGCAGAGTGTGGCATGGTGGTGCCCCGCGACGTGGCGCTGATCGGCTATGACGACATCGATCTGGCGGCGATGTTTGCGGTGCCGCTCTCGACCATTCGCCAGCCCAAATATGAATTGGGCTATGCCGCCACCGAACTGCTGCTGGATGAAATCACCCAAAAAGAGGCGCACACCCACCGCCAGATCGTCTTTCGCCCCGAACTCATCGTGCGCGAATCGTCGCGTTGGCACCGCTAAGCATTTCCGTGAACTTTGCGAAACTCGTCGCCGAACCTCTTGACAAAGGCGAGGGTTGTCAGTATACTTGAGCACATGAAACGTTTCATTTGACCAGAACGAGCGATTCCCCGTGCCGAGACGTTTCGACCACACCGGATTTTTCGTGGCCATGCATGCAAAGGGGCATCCGTATGACCAATCCTTCGCCACTCCCCGCGCTCGCCGTCCAGAACCTCAGCCGCCGCTTTTCGGGTGTGCAGGCGCTCGACAATGTCTCCTTCGATGTGATGCCCGGCGAGGTGCATGCGCTCGTCGGCGAAAATGGCGCGGGCAAGAGCACCCTCATCAACATGTTGGCCGGCGTGCTCGCCCCCAGCAGTGGCACGCTTGAGGTCAATGGCAAGCGCGTCACCTTTCCCACGCCTGCCAGCGCTCAGCGTGCCGGGGTCGGCGTCATCTTCCAGGAATTCAACCTGCTGCCCCAACTGAGCGTGGCGGAAAACATCTTCCTGAACCGCGAGCCGCGCCGGGGCTTCGTCATCGATTGGCCAGAACTCTATCGCCGCGCGAGCGCCGTCATCCAGATGCTGGAGATTGACATCAATCCGCGCACCCCGGTGCAGGAATTGCCGGTCGCCCAGCAGCAACTGGTCGAGATCGCCCGCGCACTGTCGATGGATCCACAGGTCATCATCATGGATGAGCCGACGGCGGCACTGAGCGAACGCGAGGTCGAGCGGCTGCTGTATCTGGTCAAGACCCTGGCGGCGCGTGGGGTCGGCGTCATCTACGTTTCGCATCGCCTCAATGAGGTCTTTACCGTCGCCAATCGCATCACGGTGCTGCGCGACGGGCGGCACATCCTCACCGCGCCCGCAAGCGAGCTGACCGAGGATAGCGTGGTGGCCGCGATGGTGGGCCGCGAATTGCTACACACCGAGCGCCCGCCGCGCCACCCCGGCAATGTGGTGCTCTCGGTCCATGATCTTGCGGTCGAGGATAGTGTGAAAGGTGTCTCGTTCGACCTGCACGCGGGCGAGGTCATCGGCCTGGCTGGGCTGATGGGCAGCGGCTGCACGCAGGTGCTGGAAGCGCTCTTTGGCTTGCGCGCCATCACCGCTGGCACCGTGATGATGGAGGGCAAGAACCTCAACCTGGGCGCGCCGCGCCAGGCCCAGCATGCGCGCATCGGCTTCGTGCCGGAAGATCGCAAGCGCGCGGGCATCATGCCCGACCTCTCGGTGCTCAACAACTTCAGCATCGCCGTGTTGGACCGCATCACGCAGCTCTTGTTCTTGAATCGTCGCCGTGAGGGCGCGCTGATGAACACGTACCGCGACAAGTTGCATATGCGCTATAGCAACGCGGGGCAGTTGATCAGCAGCCTCAGCGGCGGCAACCAGCAAAAAGTCATTCTGGCGCGCTCGTTGGCGCAAGACTGCCGGGTGCTGCTGCTCTCGGAGCCGACGCGCGGCGTCGATGTCGGCGCGAAGGCCGAGATCTATGCCCTCATCGACGACCTGGTGGCGGAGGGGATGGCGGTGCTGCTGCAATCCTCCGAGTTGCCAGAGGTGCTGCGGCTGTCGGACCGCTGCATCGTCTTCGCCGGGGGCAAGCCGCAGGGCGAACTGGACGGCGCGGCGATGGACCAACCCACCATCATGCATCTCGCCACCGGGCTGGCCGCCGAGAGCGGGCCACCCGCGCCAGAGATCATCACGTAACTGCCTCAGCCTCTGTCTGTGCCATTCACCGTTACTGACTCCAAAGGAGGGGGCAGCTTATGAATCCGGCAATCCTGGCACGCAACTTCATCCAGGTCGCGTGGCGTTCGTACCGCATGGGGTTCGTCGTGCTGGTCGTGGGCATCCTGCTCGCGATCTTCGCGCCGCACTTCCTGCGCGCCGACAACATCATCAATGTGCTGACGAATGCCAGCGTCGTTGCCATCGTCGGCCTGGGCATGACGCTCGCCATCGCCAGCGGCAACTTCGACCTCTCGGTCGGCGCGACAGCGGCCTTTGCCAGCGTCGTGTCGCTGAGCATGGTGCCCCATTACGGCGTCTTCATCTCGGTCTTGATCGGGTTGGTGGTGGGGGCCATCGTTGGTTTCTGCAACGGCATCATCATCACCGAGTTGCGCGTGCCCGCCTTCATCGCGACCCTGGGCACGCTCACCATCGTGCGCGGCTTCTCGCTCATCTACACCAAGGGTCAAGACATCACGCTCTTTGGCGACACGGGCTATAAGGTGCTCTCTGGTGGGCGGCTGTTGGGCATTCCCGCGCCGATCATCATGGCGGTAGCGCTGGCCGCCGTGCTGGCCGCTGTCATGAAATACACCCCCTTTGGGCGGCACACGTTGGCCATCGGCAGCAACGCGGCGGCGGCGCGCAAGGCGGGCGTGCGGGTGAATCCGGTGCTGTGGGGGGTCTTCGCCATCGTCGGCGCGACGGCGGCCCTGACCGGGATGATCGTCAGCGCGCAGGTGCTGACCGCCAACGGTCGCCTCGATACGGGGCTGGAATTGCAGGCCATCGCCGTCGTCGTCATCGGGGGCACCTCGCTTTCGGGTGGGCAGGCGACGCTGGTGGGCACACTGCTGGGCAGCATCTTGATCACCATGATCAACAACGGCCTCAACCTGTTAAACGTCCCCGCTTCCTATCAATTGCTGACGGTTGGTGTGCTGCTGTTGCTGGCGGTCGCCCTGGAGGTCAGTCGCGGCCTGGACCTGCGGAAGGTCCTGCGTATCGGTACCTCGGCCTAAGGCGGGAAGGGAACGCGATGATGAATGAGACCAAACAAATCTTGCAAGATAGCGATGCGAGCACCCTCGCCCCGTTGCCGCCGTCCGCCACCACGCCGCGCCGGGGAGGGCTGGGGTCCATCAGTTGGGACGTCGTGTGGGAACGCTATGGCATCGCCACCATCCTGGTGCTGTTGTGGGTCGTGGCGTACTTCAACGTGAACTATTTCGGCAACGTTGATAACTTTGCCGAGGTGCTGCGCCAATCGTCCTTCGTCGGCATCGCGGCGGTGGGCATGACCTACGTGATCTTGATGGGCGCGTTCGACCTGTCGGTCGTCTCGACGCTGGGCTTGTGTGCCTGGCTGGCGGTGACGCTGGCCTCGAAGCATCAACTCGGCCTCGCGCTGACCCTGCCATTGCTGGTTGGCATCGGCATCGGCATGCTCAACGGCACGATGGTGGCGTATCTGCGGATTCCCGCCTTCATCGTCACGCTGGCGATGCAGTTCCTGATTCGCGGCTACACTTTCATCGTGGCGGGTGGCGATAACGCGCTGTACGCGGGCAAAGAATACACGAGCCTTGGCACCGGCTTCATCGCCGGGGTGCCCACCCCCTTCATCATCTTCATCATCGTCGCCGTCGTTGGCGCGGTGGTTTTACGGAATACGCCATTTGGGCGCTACATTTATGCCGCTGGGTCGAATGCCCAGGCCGCGCAGGTGGCGGGCGTGCCGGTCAAGCGCACGCTCTTTTGGGGCTTCGTTGTGGTGGGGGGCTGCACCGCGCTGGCGGCAGTGCTGCTGGGCGCGCGCCTCTACACCGCCGGGCCAGGGCTGGAACCGGGCTTCGAGCTGAACGTCATCGCGGCGGTGGTGCTGGGTGGCACGCGGCTCAGCGGCGGACGCGGCAGCTTGATTGGCACCTTCGCCGCCGCAATCTTGTTTACTACATTGAGCAATGTGCTCAATCTCTTGTCTATCGACCCATTCGTGCAGCAGGTGGTGACAGGCAGCGTCTTGCTGATCGCCCTCTCGGTGGAGGGGGTGCGTTCCCGGCTGGCGGAACGCTTAAATCGCGGCTGATGCCCGCTTCTCTATCTGTTCCCTTGGGGAATCTGCCCCTAAAGGAGGTGAGGCTTCTCGTCACAAAAACGTCTCTTGCTTGCTGGAACACTGGCGCGATCACTCTGATTCATCGTGATTACTCAAAGGAGAGCAACGACCCATGCGTTTTCCAAAGCTGAACAAACTGCTCATCATCGGAGCAACGGCGGGCATGCTGGCCCTGAGCGGCTGTGGCGCAAGCACGGCAGCGAGCAGCGGTGGAGGTGGCCCCAAGACCATTGGCTTCTCGGTCTATGACATGCAGTATGGCTACTTCCAGACGATGGAAAAAGGCACCCACGCCGCCGCGACCGCTGCGGGCTATAACTACAAACTCTTCGATGAGAAGAGCAGCGAGTCGAACATGGTTTCGGGAACGCAGGACCTGTTGAACCAAGGCATCAGCGCCTTGATCATCTCGCCCTTCCAGCCTGGTGCCCTTGGCCCCATCGTCGATGCCGCGCATGCGAAGAAAATCCCGGTCGTGGTCGATGACATCGGCGGCGGCAGCTCGAACTATGATGCTATTGTCATCTCAGACAACGCCAATGGTGGCAAGTTGGCTGCCGATGAGATGGATAAAGAGCTGAAGGCCGCTGGTAAGACGGGCAAGAAGGTCGCCTCCATCACCTGCGAGCCGAGCGCCGTCTATGCCGCGCGCCGCAACGTCGGCTTCGATGCCGAGATCACCACGCTGGGCTACACCGTTGTCTCCGAGGTTTCGGGCCACAGCAAACAAGAGGAAGGCTATAAGGATACGCAAGACATCCTGAATGCCCACCCTGATATCGTCGGCATCTTCTCGTGCAATGACCCGATGGCGGTCGGCGCGGCGCAGGCCCTGAAAGACGCGGGCAAGAGCGGCGCGAAGGATGTCATCGTCGTTGGCTTCAATGGCGACCAGATCGCCCTCGATGCCATCAAGAACGGCCAGATGGCCGCGACCGTGCAGCAGCAGCCCGACAAGATGGGCGCGATGACGGTGGACCTCGCCACGAAGCTGATCAACAAAACGGCGATCACCTTCGATAACCCTGGCGCACGCGAGATCTACGTTCCCGTCAACCTCATCACCAAGGCCAATCTACCCACGTCGTAAGCAGCAAGGCCACAGGCGAGCAAATCTACCCATTTGCCCGCCTGTGGCCCTTGGGACCCATACGTCCACTTTTTAGGTATACCGCGCTTTCGCTGACATCTGCAACGCGAACGAGGTTTTCCATCATCGAGAAAGTTTGAGGCAACACCGTTATGGACGATCCATCGTTCACGGCCTTCGCGGCGACCCTGGCGGAGCATGGCAATGATGTGGATGCGCTCATCAGCGCCATTGGGGCCTTTACCATTGAGACGCCCTCATGGGGCTATGGTAATTCGGGGACGCGCTTCAAGGTCTTTCCCTGGCCCGGTGCGGCCCGCACGGTCTACGAAAAATTGGCCGACGCCGCTGAGGTGCAGCGCGTCACTGGCGTATGTCCCGCCGTTGCCCTACACATCCCCTGGGACCACACCGATGACTGGGATGCGCTGGCCCGCCACGCGCAGGGACTGGGCCTGCGGATCGGGGCGATCAACCCCAACCTCTTCCAAGATGAGCACTATCGCCTCGGCAGCCTGGCCCACCCCGATCTGGGGATGCGGCAGCAGGCCATCGACCACGTGCGCGAATGCATCGCCATCGCGCGCACGCTGGGGT
>JACDGC010000608.1 GCA_013815535.1 Ktedonobacterales bacterium | reverse complement strand
ATCCCCAAGCGCGGAGGAGTTTGCCCCCCGCTAGGTGTGCCTATCTTCCCGGCTGGTGACGGCGAATTGGTCATCAATATTGAGCGTCGGGGGGTGGCGACCACTGGCGCAGCTTATCTGCCAGGCGCAAGAGTTCGCGGAACGCGTTGAGGATGACCCGCAGATTCGCGCCCGTGGCTTTGCCCGCGCGGCGCGGATAGTGCCCCACTGGCACCTGCTCCATCGTGATGCCCATGCGCACGAATTTCGCCAGCAATTCGGTGTTGACCATCGCGCCGCGTGCATGCACATCCGCGATGCGCACCAACCGCGTGGGCATCAGTTTGAAGGCGCAGTCGATATCACGGACGTGAAGGCCAAAGAGGAACGACACCAATTGTTTCCACGCCCACGCATTGAGGATGCGCATGGGGGCATCTTGGCGGTGCTTGCGATAGCCCAGGATGACATCGGCCTCGCCCTGCTCGAACGCGGTGAGGAGGAAGGCGATATCCTTGATGTCGAACTGCCCATCGGAATCCATAAAGAACAGCAGTTCTTGCGTCGCCGCGTCGAAACCCGAGATGACCGCCGCGCCATAGCCCTGATTAGTGGGGTGATGGATGACGCGCACCCGGGCCTCCTGCGCGGCGAGGTCATCAGCGATGGCCCCTGTTGCATCAGTGCTGCCATCATCCACGATGATGACCTCGAAGTTGGGCGCGAGATCGCTGAGGGTCGCCACGACCCCTTCGGTGGTGGCGCGAATGTTGGCGGCTTCGTTCCATGCGGGCAAAACGACGGAAAGCCCGCGCAAGGTCAGGGGCATCCGTGCCGCTGCATGGGTCATAGGTTCATCATATGAATGGGGCGAGGTGAGGGCATCCTTCATAACTACTTGCCTTCCTGCTTGCTTGTGGCACTATACGCCTCCCTATTGTACCTCATGGGTAATTCGCGCGCCGCTTTTCCCTTCAAGCACATCAGTGGCCATGTCATGGCGGCGGTGAGGTGGGCGTCCCCTCGCCACGCCCGCCTCAGTGTGAGCGTTTCCACACATCACTTCGATAGGGCGCAGATCATGACGAAAGTCACTGGCAAGCATGACCAAGCATCACGTACGCTGTAGGCGTCCGATAAGTGCTTATCAGTTGAGGAGGCCCCAGGGATATGGCAGTGGCAACCGACGCCATTCGCGTCACCGATCTCAAGAAATATTATGGCCAGACCAAGGCCGTGGATGGCGTGACCTTCGCCGTGCGGCAAGGGGAAATCTTTGGCATGCTTGGCCCCAATGGCGCGGGGAAATCCACCACCATCGAGATGATCGAGGGTCTGCGTCAGCCGGATGCCGGGGGCATTGATGTGCTGGGCTTGCAGCAACCACGCGAAGCGAATGCCATCAAGGAACGCATCGGCATTCAGTTGCAGACCACGGAAATGTATCCCCTGCTGTCGGTGACGGAGGTCATCGATCTCTTCCGCACGTTTTATCGCGGACGCCCCACCCAATCAACCGAACATCTCATCCATTTGGTCGGATTGGAAGAAAAGCGTGACACGCGCAGCAAGCAGCTTTCGGGTGGGCAAAAGCAGCGCCTGAGCGTGGCCCTGGCGTTGGTGAATGACCCCGACCTCGTCTTCCTTGATGAGCCGACGACGGGGATGGACCCGCAGGCACGGCGCCAGTTGTGGGACGTCGTACGCGATATGAAAGCACGCGGCAAGACCGTGCTGATGACGACCCACTACATGGATGAGGCCCAGGAACTCTGCGATCGCATCGCCGTGGTGGACCATGGCAAGATTCTGGAAATGGACACGCCCATCGCGCTCATCCATAAATTCTTTCAGGATGTCGCCATCGAATTTCAAGACGGAGCCACCGACGCGGCGGTCTATCAGAATATGCCCGGCGTCATCAGCGCCGACACCGCGAATGGCCGTGTGACCTTGCACTCGACCGATGTGCCGCGCACGATGGGGGCACTGCTCGCACGCGAGAGCGACGGTCAGGCGAATTTCAGCGATCTCAACGTCCGCAACGCCACTCTGGAAGATGTCTTTCTCAAGCTCACCGGACGCGCCCTGCGCGACTGATTCGGCTATTCATCCCTCTCAGGAGTCATTCCCATGATTTTGTCGCTTTACATTGCCAGCTTGAAAGAGTACATTCGTGACCGCATGACGCTCTTTTGGACGTTGGCTTTCCCGGTGCTCTTCATCATCATCTTTGGCTTGATCTTCTCTGGCGGGGGGGGCAGCGCCTACAACGTCGCGCTGGTCAACCTCGACACGGGCACCGCCGGCCAGCAGATGGTCAGTGCCTTCAACAGCGACGGCGCCAAGAAATATCTCAGCGTCAAAAACACGACCTCCGTGACGGATCAAAACCATTTCCAAGACCAGCTCAAACAAGGCAAGCTGGATATGGTGATCGTGTTGCCGCCCAATCTCAGCCAGAATATCAATGCCGGGCAGCCGAGTGATGTGCAACTCTACCTAGATAACTCTAAGCAGACCCAGGCATCGATCATGACTGGCATCGTTGATAGCTTCGTCACTTCGATCAACAACACCATCCCTGGTCGCGCGCCACTCCTGAAAGTCGCGCAGGTCAGCGTCAACACCACCACCCTCAATACGATTGACTATCTGGTGCCGGGCATCCTAGCGATGTCGCTGATGCAGCTTGGCCTCTTTGGCACGGCGCTGCCGCTGGTGTCGCTGCGCGAACGCAAGATCCTGCGCCGCCTGGGGGCAACTCCGCTGCCACGCTCGGCGGTGCTGATCAGTCAGGTGCTGCTGCGTCTGACCATCGCGGTCTTTCAGACGGGCATCATCCTTGGCATCGGCTACTTCGCTTTTGGCGTCGCCATCGCGAATCCGCTGACAACCGTGGTAGTTGCCGTTTTGGGTGCGATGATGTTCATCAGCATCGGCTACTTGATCGCGTCGCTGGCACGCACGCAGGAAAGCGCCAATGGCATCACCCAGGCGGTGAACTTCCCGATGTTGTTCCTTTCGGGCATCTTCTTTCCCCTGGCAGCGCTGCCCAGCTTCCTCACATTCATCGTCAAGGCATTGCCGCTTACCTATCTGGCCGATGCCATGCGTCAGGCGATGATCAACAGCACACCGGATTTCCCGCTCACCGTCGACATCCTGGTGATCACAGCGTGGCTGGTCGTGTGCGGCTTCCTTTCGGTGCGGTTCTTCCGCTGGGAATAAGTCTGCCCACCAGGCAACCAAGAGG
>JACDGC010000607.1 GCA_013815535.1 Ktedonobacterales bacterium | reverse complement strand
TCGCAGATCTGTCGCAGCTTCACCGAGGCGTGGTCAAACCACGCATGCTCAGTTGCACACGCCCCCGCGTTTTGTCGACGCCAAGGACGCGCACCTGCACCACCTGCCCAACCGCGACGACGGTGGTGGGGTCACGCACGAAATGATCGGCCAGCTCCGAAACGTGCACCAGCCCATCATTCTTGACGCCAATATCCACGAACGCGCCGAAATCGACGACATTGCGGATGGTGCCTTGCAACGTCATGCCCTCGTGCAAGTCGTCCAGCGACAGCACATCGTGGCGCAAGATGGGCGCGTCCAACCCTTCGCGGGGGTCCAGGCCGGGCTTTTCCAGATTGTCCAGGATGTCGCTGAGGGTTGGCACACCGATGCCAAGCTGCGCCGCCAAGTCTGCCAGCGGATCGCCGTCTTTGCCCTTGTGCTTGGATTGCAGTTGATTGACGGAGCGCCACAGCTTCACGCGCTCTGGCAGCTTGCCCTCGCCGGGGAGCAGATCCAGCAATTGCTGGGTCGCCGCGTAGCTTTCAGGATGGATGAAGGTCATATCCAGCAATTCCTTGCCGTTGGGGATCTTGAGGAAGCCTGCGGCCTGCACGAAGGCGGCTGGCCCCAACCCCGGCACCTTTTTCAGCCCCGTGCGTGCCACGAAGGGTCCGTGTTCCTCGCGATAGGCCACGATGGCCTCGGCCACCCGCGTGTTGATGCCCGACACATGCCGCAGCAGCGGCGCGGAAGCCGCGTTGACATCTACCCCGGCGAAGTTGACGCACGACGTGACGACGCGCTCCAGCTCTTTCCCCAGTTCGCGCTGATCCACATCGTGTTGATACAATCCAACGCCAATAGCCTTGGGGTCGATCTTCACCAGTTCCGCCAGTGGATCGAGCAGTCGCCGCGCGATGGAGATGCCCCCACGTTGCGTCGCCTCTAACGTGGGGAACTCTTGCCGCGCGACCTCACTGGCGGAATAGACAGAAGCACCTGCTTCGCTGACGATCATGTAGCCTGGCACATCCTTGACGCCCTTCGCGGTCATCTCGCGGATGGTCTCAGCGACCAGTTGCTCCGTTTCGCGCGAGGCGGTGCCATTGCCGATGGCGATGGCGTTGATGCCATGCTTGGCACACAGCACCATCAGCGAGCGCTTCGCTGCTTCCCAATCGCGCTGAGGTGGGTGGGGAAAGATAGTCGAGCCTTCGAGATATTTCCCGGTTTCGTCGATGATCGAGATCTTGCACCCTGTGCGGAAGCCTGGATCGATGCCCAGGATGCGATAGCCGCGCAGGGGGGGCTGCAACAGCAGATTGCGCACATTGGTGGCGAAGATGCTGATGGCGTGCTCTTCTGCTTGCTGGGTGATCTCAGCGCGGACTTCGCGCTCAATCGAAGGGGCCAACAAGCGCTTATAGCCATCGGCGGCGGCGGCGGCAAGCTCGGTGGCGAAGGGCGAAGCGCTATCGAGGGGATAGCGCGCGAAGATGATGGGGAGGGCGCGCTCTGGCTCAACTTCCACCCCCACGCGCAACACGTCCTCGCGCTCGGCCCGGTTGATGGCGAGGACGCGATGGGGGGCCAGTTTGGTCAAGGGCTCACTGAAATCATAATAGAGTTGATAGACGCCCTTGGGGTCTTTCTCGGCCAATTCTTCGGGGCTGACCGCCAGCCGTGCCCGCATGCCGCCTTCGCGCAAAAAGCTCTGGCGCACCGCGCCGCGCACCGTTGCATCCTCGCTGATGGTTTCCGCCACGATGTCGCGCGCCCCGGCGAGCACTTCCACGAGCGAAGGCAGGCTTTTTTCCGCGTCGATAAAGGCGGCTCCAGCGGCCTCAAGCGCGGCTTGGCCCTTGGCCCCCGCGATGCGTGCCTGCGTAATGATCTGCTCGGCCAGCGGGCCTAGGCCGCGTTCGCGCGCGACGCTCGCACGGGTCTTGCGTTTTTGCCGATAGGGCAGATAGAGGTCATCCACCGCCTGCATGGTCTTGGCGGCGGCAATGGCCTGGGCAAGCTCAGGGGTGAGCTTGCCTTGCTCATTGATGAGGCGCAGCACATCGCCTTTGCGGTCATGCAGGGCGCGCAGCGACGCGGCGGCGTCCTCGATATCCTGAATCTGCACCTCGTCCAGGCTGCCGGTCACCTCCTTGCGATAGCGCGCGATGAAGGGGATGGTGTTTTTGTCGTCCAACAACTCGATGGTCCGCAACACCTGCGTGGGCTTGATGCCCAATTGGATGCCGATCTGGCGAGCCAGATCCTCGCGCGGCAAATCCGCTGCGAAATCAACGGGCAGCGCGTCAATGGCTGATGTGGTCATGCGATATTCCGTCCTCAAAAATCCGATGCTGAGGATGCCACTATAGCATGATCAACCCCCGAACCCGCCGAAACAGGACTGTTGCTAGCCAAGATGGGCCGTCACTCCTGACCTGTGGGTCGGTGAAGCTCACCCGTCGCTGGTGATCACCACATCAAGCTGCTCAAGGGTGGCGGCATCCGCCAGGATGTCGATGGCGACGATTTTGCCGAGCGTCGTGGTGAAGGCGAAGACGACGCGCGGTTGCCCCCCTGGTGCCCACACTGCCCCCGGCACGCCATTGATGAGTGCTGTTTGCGCGACCTTGGCCCGTCCGGCGAAGGTGCTGGCTACATCTGCTGCCCCCCGCACTTCGCTGGCCGTGCCGAGCTTGATGGCAGCGGGGTCGGCGCGGAGCACCACATCTGGCGCGAGCAATGCCAACAGCGCCGCGAAGTCGCCCTCACGCGAAGCGCTAAGGAATGCGGCAACCACTTCGCGTTGACGCGTGCCATCCGCCTCGGGTGCCTGCGTCGCTCCCTGCACTCGACGGCGCGCCCGGCTGGCCATTTGCCGTGCTGCGACGGGGGAGCGCTCCACGATGGTGGCGATCTCGTCAAACGGCACATCAAAAATGTCATGGAGGACGAATGCGAGCCGTTCTGCTGGGGCCAGC
Source organism: Ktedonobacterales bacterium (assembly GCA_013815535.1). Taxonomy (GTDB): domain Bacteria; phylum Chloroflexota; class Ktedonobacteria; order Ktedonobacterales; family JACDGC01; genus JACDGC01. The sequence goes on along the minus strand of JACDGC010000607.1, from coordinate 277 downwards.
GTTTCGAGAATCACCAGCAAGGCGATGCCAACCGAATCGGCCAGCAACGCTTCGTGTTCGGGATCTTCACTAGCTTCCTGGCCCACCATTGGGCTTGCCGTGCTGGCGGTGATGGGGTCCTCGCGCCGTGCTGTGCGTGTGCGCAACATATCCAGGCACACGCGTCCCACGACCGTGGTGAGCCAGCCCCCCATGTTCACCACGCCCTGCATGTCGGAACGGCTGAGGCGGAGCCAGGTTTCTTGGACGGCATCGCTCGCGTCGCTTTGCGAGCCCA
>JACDGC010000606.1 GCA_013815535.1 Ktedonobacterales bacterium | reverse complement strand
CATCGAAGATTTGCGGGTGGTGGCCGCCATTTTGCGCGACCGGAAGATCCATCCCAACATTCGCTGCATCATCATTCCCGGTTCGGTCGAGGTCGAGCGCCAAGCCCTGCGCGAAGGCTTATTGGAAATCTTCCAAAACGCCGATGCGGTCATTTCCACGCCGGGCTGTGGGCCATGTCTGGGCGGCTATATGGGCGTGTTGGGCGCTGGCGAGCGCTGTGTTTCCACCAGCAATCGCAATTTTCGCGGACGCATGGGCCACCGCGACGCGGAGGTGTATCTGGCCAGCCCGGCGGTGGCGGCGGCCTCGGCGTTGCTGGGGCGCGTCGCCAGCCCGTTGGAAGTCATGCGCGAGGAGGTCCTGGTCTGATGCCATCCACCCCCCCAACCATCGCCACCAACGTGGCCGGGCGTGCCTGGGTCTATGGTGACAACGTCGATACGGATGTGATCATCCCCGCGCGCTATCTCGTCACCAGCGACCCAGCGGAACTCGCCAAACACTGCATGGAAGACATCGATGCCACTTTCGCCGCCGACGTGCGGGCGGGTGATATCATCGTGGCAGGCAACAACTTCGGCTGTGGTTCCTCACGCGAACACGCGCCCATCGCACTGAAAGGCGCGGGGGTGGCGCTTGTCATCGCGTCGTCATTCGCCCGCATCTTCTTCCGCAACGCCATCAACATCGGCCTGCTGATCGTGGAATGCCCCGCCGTCGTGGCGGGCACGGCGGCAGGCGACACCCTCCAGGTAGATCTGACGACGGGCGTCATCACCAACGCGACGACAGGCAAGACCTATCAAGCACAGACGTATCCTGAGAGTATCCTGCACATCATCCGCGCGGGCGGCCTCATCGCCGCGACACGCGCGCGATTGCAACGCGCTGGCACGGTGCCAGCCGACCCATCACCGACAGAATAGAGGCCATCCCGCATGACACAATCTATCACTCCCCCCCGCAAGGCCACCCCGCAACCCAAAGCCGACCACGCGCCAGCCATGCAGACCAGCGAAAGCCTCGCCTATTTCGGCGGCAAAATCATCCCCCTACGCGATGCCAACGTGAGCGTGGCAACCCATGGCTTGCACTATGGCACGGGCTGCTTCGAGGGCATTCGCGCCTATTGGAACGCCGAGCGTGAACAACTCAATGCTCTATTCTTGCGCGAACACTTCGAGCGCTTCACCCGTTCGCGCAACCTGCTCAAGATTCCGGTGCGCGAATCAGTGGGCGAACTGTGCGAGATCACCCTGGAATTGTTGCGCCGCCAGGGGTTGCGCCAGGATGTCTACATCCGTCCACTGGCCTTCAAGTCTGAAGCGACGATCAAACTCGTTTTGGGTGGCTTGGAAGATGCCTTGACCATCTTCGCGTTTCCGATGGGCGACTATATAGATATCAGCGGTGGCTTGCATGTGTGTGTGTCATCGTGGCGGCGCATCAGCAACAATGCCATGCCGTTGCGCGCCAAAACAACGGGGGCATATGTCAATAGCGTGCTGGCGGCGGAAGATGCACACGCGGCGGGCTTCGATGAAGCGATCTTCCTGACCGAATCTGGCACCGTTTCGGAGGGCAGTTCCTGCAACCTCTTCATGCTGCGGCGCGGCGAACTCAGCACGCCCCGCGTCGCTGACGACATCCTCGAAGGCATCACGCGCGCGGGCATCATGGCGATGGCTGACCGCGAATTTGGCATGCACACCGTCGAACGCGCCATCAGTCGCACGGAACTTTTTGACGCCGATGAACTCTTCTTCACCGGGACGGGCGTGCAGGTCGCGCCGATCACGCGGTTGGAAGGGCGCGCCATCGGCACGGGGCAACCCGGTCCGTTCGTCACGGCCTTGCAGCAGCGCTATTTCGCGGCAGTCCACGGCAACGACCCCGCCTACGCCGAATGGTGTACCCCCGTGTACCAGGGGTGACTGGCCCCACCATCCACGAACCGAAAGGGAGCACACCACCCATGGCGAAGAAAAAGCCCACCTCCTCGCCCACGCGGAGCCGCACCTTGCTGGAGGGCACGGATCGCGCGGCGGCGCGGGCTATGCTCAAAGCGACGGGGCTGAACGATGACGACCTGCGCAAACCCCTGATCGGCATCGCCAACACCTGGACGGAGATTGGCCCCTGCAATTTTCATTTGCGCCGCTTGGCCGCGCAAGTGAAAGCGGGCATCCGCGCGGCGGGTGGCACGCCGCTGGAATTCAACACCATCTCGATTTCAGATGGCATCACCATGGGCACCGAGGGCATGAAAGCCTCGCTCATCAGCCGCGAGATGATCGCTGATTCGATTGAACTGGTGGCCCGCGCTAATTATTTCGACGGCATCATCGCGCTGGCGGCGTGCGACAAGACCATGCCGGGGACGCTGATGGCGCTCATCCGCCTCGACATCCCTGGCATCATGTTTTATGGCGGGTCCATCGCGCCGGGCCGCTATCGCGAGCGCGACGTCACCGTGCAAGATGTCTATGAGGCCATCGGCGCCTTCTCCGCCGGGAAGATTTCGCGCGATGACCTGATGGAGATCGAGAACGTCGCCTGCCCCGGCCCTGGAGCCTGTGGCGGGCAATTCACGGCGAACACCATGGCGCTGGTCGGTGAGATCCTGGGCATGTGCCCGATGGGCGTGGCGAGCATCCCCGCGATGGACCCGCAAAAAGATGCCGTTTCCGTGGAGGTCGGCACGCTCATTCTGGATATGGTCAAAAAAGATCGGCGGCCTAGCCAGATCGTCTCGCGCACGGCGCTGGCGAATGCGGTCGCGGCGGTCGCGGCCAGCGGCGGTTCGACCAATGCCGTGCTACACCTGCTGGCTTTGGCACGCGAAGCCCGTATCCCTTTCACCATCGACGACATCGAGACCATCAGCCGCCATACACCGCTGATCTGCGACCTCAAGCCCACCGGACGTTTTTTTGCCACAGATATGCACCAGGCTGGTGGGATTCGCGTGCTGGCCCAGCGCCTCGTCGCGGGCGGCTATGCCGATGGCACCTGTCTGACGGCAACGGGCAAAACGCTGGCCCAGGAAGCATCCCAGGCGCGTGAGACGCCTGGGCAACAAGTCATCCGCACGTGGGAACACGCCATCAGCGCCAATGGGGGCCTACATATATTAAAGGGCAACCTCGCCCCCAATGGCAGCGTGGTGAAGCTGAAAGGCGACGAGCCGTGCACCTTTCGGGGTCCGGCACGCATCTTCGATAGCGAGCATGCCGCATTCCAGGC
>JACDGC010000605.1 GCA_013815535.1 Ktedonobacterales bacterium | reverse complement strand
CCCTTGGGCCACCGGGCCGCTGGTGGCCATCGCCACCGCGCGCTCGCCCGAGGCCGCGTCAGGGCGGATGTCGCTACGGCCCACGGCCAGATCAAAGATCACCGCCGCTGGGACGACCGGAATGCGCGCGACACTGGTGGCGAAGCCGATGCCGCGCGCTTCCAACATCCGCATCACCCCCGTTGCGGCGTCCAGCCCAAAGGCCGAGCCACCCGTCAGCACGACCGCGTGCACTTCATTCACCGTGCAGGTGGGGTTCAGCAGATCCGTCTCGCGGGTGCCGGGGGCACCGCCGCGCACATCCACCCCACCCACCGTGGGTTGCGTGTCGCAGAGGACGACCGTGCAGCCAGTTCGCGCTTCTTCATAGGTGTCATGTCCCACGCGAATGCCGGGGACATCGGTGATATCGTCGTGCATCACGAGCCTTTCATTTCTTCATAATATCGGGTAGAGTGCAGAAGGAAACTTGGCACCAGCCATTGTAGCATAGTCCTCCTCACCCATCTGCCAGGCTTCTTGAATGCCGTGAAGGAAGGCGGAACAAATCATGCAACCCCAAAACCCAGCCCCCTATCCCCCAGCGGGGTCTCCACCGCCCATGTTGGCGCAAGCGCAGTCCAATGGGGCCGCCACCACCGCCATGGTTCTGGGCATCATCGGCGTCATCCTCTGTTGGATTCCCGTGCTCGGCGGGGTCAGCATCATCCTTGGTGGCATCGGCGCGGTTTTCGGGCATCGGGGCTTCGCTCAGGCGCGCCGTTCGCCTGCGCAGATGGGGCGGGGCCAAGCCATCGCGGGCCTCATCCTCAGCTATCTGGCCTTGGCTGTCTCGTTGGCGATCACCATCTTCGTCGGGGTGAATATCGTGCAACTGGTGCAATCGTGCCAAATGACGCCCGCCAACTGTGGTTGATTGGCGCACTGAAATCTGCAAATGTGAATGTGAATGTGTCACATTCGTAAAAAGGTGCGCGAAAAGCTGTGGTGTGACCTTGACCCACGCTTTCTGGAGGGCTATGCTGCTAAGCGAGTAACTGAGCAAGGGATAGTTTCGTATCCTGCTCGCTGTCTTTCACGGCTCGCTGTCAAGGAGCGCATATGCCAGGAAAGTTTCGTCCCGTTGCCCCAGTTGTTGGCATGTTGGTGCTGCTGCTGACCGTGTGCAGCGCGTTGTGGCCGTTGGCACTGGTACGCGCCCAATCGACCGCCGTGCCCGCCGCCGTCAGTGGCAACCACATCACCGTCATCGTGCTGGATATGTCGGGGTCGATGAGTGGCAATGATCCCGCTGGGCTGCGCTGCTCGGCGGCGAATGCCTACATCGACCTCAGTGGCCCCGGCGACTTCATTGGCGTGGTCAATCTCGATGGTGGCGCGTCACAGTCAGTCATCGCCCAACCGACCGAGATGGCGACCCAATCCGCCCGCAAGGGACTGCGCGATGCCATCCAAAGCAAGACGAATGGCTGTGCGCCCAACGGTTCGACCCCCACCTATAATGCGCTCAACACCGCGTTGGGCATGCTCACCAGCGCGACCAAAGGGAGCAATGTCGCTGGTTCGGTCATCTTGCTGACAGATGGCGTCCCCGAGCCGAACCCCAGCAGCCAGATCGACACCATCAAGAGCAAGCTGGTGCCGCAGTTCAAGCAACACACCTGGCCGGTGGATGTCGTCGCGCTCGGCCCGGCGGGCACGCAAGATGGCATCGACTTCCATAGCTTCCTCAGCGACCTCGCCAGCGCCACCTCAGGCAAATTCTATGATGATGGCCACGGCGTCGTTTCCGGCGTCTCGCCCCTCAACATCGCCCCCTTCTTCGTGGATATCTTTGCCCGGCGCAATGGCCGCACACCGGGGCCGACCATTGCCCCCACGAATCTGAATGGTGGACAAGAATCGCGCGACTTCAACCTTGGCAGCCTGGTTGATCACCTCGACGTGATTGTGGTGAAAGATCAACCCAACACCCAAGTGACCTTGCGTGACCCGAATGGCAACGTGGTAGCGACCGGGCCGAATGTCTTCGTCTCCACCGATCCGCGCTATGCCATCTTCACCATCGATGGCCCCCAAGCAGGCAATTGGCAGGTGAATGTCACCGGCAGCGGCCAATTCCTGGTGGATACGCTCATCACGTCATCACTCGCGCTCAGCATCACCGCGCCCACTGACAAAAGCCCCGTCTATCCCCTCGGCCAGCCCTTCGACATCAACGCCATGCTCACCGACAAAGGCGCGGTCGTGACGAATGGCTATGCCGTCGCGGGGACGCTCAGCTTCGCGGGCGACACGAATGGCGCCGCCCCCTACACGCAAGACATCACGATGAAGGATCAAGGCGGGGTCGGCACCTACACCGCGCGGGCCACCGTGCCTGAATCCGCCCCAGCGGGCACCTATGACCTGCGTGTCTGTGCCAGTCAGACGACCAGTGCCCCCAACGTGTGCGGCGATGTCTCGCTGCGCCTCTCGCTCTTCCCCACGCCCACGCTGCTGGATGGCAACGGCAACGTGGCGGACCCCGTCGCCGCCCAGGTGGTGCAGTTCGACCCCGCTTTGCGTCTCCTCTACGGCATCCCAAACGGGATCGTGGATTGGCTGAGCCATGGCCCACTCAACAGTCTGCCTGCCACCAGCAGCGCCGACATTCCCGGCCAGGTCAAACTGGCGGGCAAGGACTATTGCAATGCGACGGTGAAAGGCTCAGCTCAGCCGAAAGCGGGCGGGGCCGCCGTGCCCATCAGCGTCACGAATGATGGTTGCGGCAAGTTCCACGTGCGCTTCCCTTCCACAGCGAATGGCACCTACACCGTCACCTTCCTGACGAGCGGGGCGTTCAAAGACAGCCACGGCGACTTCGGCACCACCACGCACCGCGCGGATGTCACCATCGCCGCTGCCACCCCCACGCAAGAGTTGCGCGCATGGCTGTGGACGCTGCTCCTCTATCCGTTGGAAGCCTTCTTGATCATCAGCATCATCCGCTCGCGCTTCTTGAACGCGCCACGTGGCAGCTTCACGATTAAGGGTCAGGGGGGCGTCTTGCCCTTGGGTCCGCAACGTTCGTTGTGGTGGGCGCTGATGGCCCGCAACATCGTTTCCGCCAAGACGGAATGGCACAAGCCCGGCCTGCTGCTGGAGGTCGAGCGCAATGGTTCCGTCCGCGTCCGGCGTCTGCGTGCGCCGTGGGCAGCGGGCCGCAACAACTGGACCAAGGACGACGGCACGCCCATCCCCACCAGCTTCACC
>JACDGC010000604.1 GCA_013815535.1 Ktedonobacterales bacterium | reverse complement strand
CCTCATATGTGCCGCAGCACTCAAACGCCCCCACGCACCTGCGCGTGGAAGAATTTCTGATCACCTCTGGTTTGCTGCGCGGGCTGGCGCGCAAAGTCGCGCGCTCAGCCACGCAGGATCTGTTGGCGCTGAGTGGGCTGGCACCGCTGGCAGGGCGACCGCTGCACAGCCTCTCCATAGGGGAAGAGCGGCTGGCACGCTTTTGCGCGGCACTGCTGGGCACACCACGCCTGCTGCTGCTCGACGACCCCACGGCGGGCTTCGATCTGCGGCAGCGTCAATGGCTCTGGGGGATGCTCCACGAGATGCAGCATTCCAGCGATCTGACAGTCATCGTGGCGACGCCCCAGATGGACGAGATCGACGCCCACGCCACCCGCTTGGCTTTCCTACGCGATGGCCAGCTGGTCGCGCTCGGCGACCTGGGGCAGTTGAAAGATCGCTATGGCAAAGGGCCGCGGATGGATCTGCGCCTCAGCCCCGGCGCCACCCTCACCGCGACGACGCGCACCAAGCTCGAAGCCTTGGGCGATCTGGTGGAACGCGACCCCAGCAGCTATCTGCTCTATCCCAAACCAGATGCGTTAGGGACGCTGGGGCGGCCCTCCGCCTCGATTCCTGTCACCACAATGGCCCAGGCCCTCAAAAAAAGCAGCCGCCCAGCCAAAATGAAAAGCGCCACCCCTTCGCGTCCGGTGGTGGAAGATTCCTGGCTGCTGGATCGCCAGGTCACGCTCCCGGGGTCACTGGGCCGCACGGTGGAAGAAATCTTCACCGTCATCGGGCCACAGAACATCGCGGAGTTTTGGTTCGCCCCACCGACGCTGACGGATGTATATCTGCATCTCACTGGCCAGGAGGCCCCCCATGCCTGAGCCACGACGCGCCTTCACCGCGCTGGTGGGCGTGCACCTGCGCGAACTTCGCAGCCAGCTCGCCCCCCTGCTGATCTTCACCGTGCTTTTACCGCTGGCCCTGGCCGCCGCGCTGAACGCCATGCCAACGCTGGTGCCGCCCTATGCCCCCGGCAACCAGCCCAGCACGCTTGATCTCGCCGCAACGACCAGTGAACGTGGCGCCTTCATTTTAGCCGCCGCGTTGATGGCTACTTTGCTGGGTATCGCTTGGGGTGTGCTGCCGCAGCAACTTGCCCAGATGCGCAACCAACACCAATTTGACTTCTTCGCGGGCTTTCCCGTGGGGCGCGTCACCTATCTGCTGGCGCTACTGGTGGCCTATGCCATCGTCGCGCTCCCTGGCGTACTCTTGGTGCCAACGCTCACGGCGCTGGCACTGAAAGCCACCGTGAGCGCGAATCCGGCCTTCCTCATCGTGGTGCCGCTCTGCTTCCTTGCCCTCACAACGACCGGTGGCGCGCTCGGCTTGGCGCGCCTGAGCACCGCGACGACCGTGGCGCTCAGCGCCGCGCTCTATCTGCTGGGGGTGGGGGTGCTGGGGCTGCCGGCAACCGGCAGCCTTGGTGGCGCGGCCCACACCCTGGCGTTCTTGTCCCCCGCCACGCTCGCCACGGACCTGCTGAACGCAACGCTGCCGCATCATGGCGGCACTAGTGCATTAGTGCTCGATGGGGTGGGCCTCGGCCTCTACACAGCGGGAGCGGCCTATCTGGTGCAGCGCTTGTTGCCCTGGCGAGTCAGCGCGCTGCAACCTCAAACGGGTGGCTGAACGCCGACTCCCACCACGTGGGAGCCTGGCTTAGGGCTTGCGCACACGCAACATGACGAACTGGAATTCACGCGATTTTGGGACCATCAGTTGGTCGCCAAAATGGGCTGCGGCTTCTTGGCTGAGGCGCGCGACGGATGCCGTAAAAATATCGTCGGGAATGCTCCAGGTGCGTGACCATTGCCGATTGGCGATGTGTTCGATGGCTTGCTGCGGTGACTCCGCCACGGACCACGTGATGGTGCGCAGCTTTTCAGGGGCCAGGCCACGCGCTTCCAACTCGGCCAATACTTCGTTGCCATTGCTGAAGCCCGCCGGACCAATCCCCCCCGCTTCATAACCAAGCTCGCGCAGAATCTCGAACCACTGGCGCTGAACCGAACGCGCATCACTCGTTTGGATGGCCTCGTCATAGCCATTGAGCAGGACACCGCCAGGCACCAACACGCGCAGCGCCTCACTGATCGCATCGCGCCAATTGGGGATGAGATGGAGCACATGCACCATCAGCGCGACATCGAAACTGGCATCGGCATAGGGTAGTTGGGTGACGTCGCCCTGGAGCAGGTTCGCGTGCACGGCTGCTGTCGGCTGCGCCGTGGCGTAGTCGCTCAGCTTTTGGCGCAACAACGCCATCATCTTTTCTGAAAGGTCGATGCCCGTGTACATATAGCCACGGGTGATCAAGGGGAAGGCGATGCGTCCGGTGCCGATGCCCATCTCCAAGAACCGCGTGGTGGGCGTCGCGGCAGCAGCGGTGACGATGGCATCTGCGACGCCTTGCTCGACACCTGCGGGATAGCCGCGCGTCGCATCATAATACGCCGTCGCCCGGTCGAAGGATATCGACATAAGGGGAACCTCCTGCCGCCTGCCATTTCAAAGCAGTGGATCAATGCTGGGGCACGCTACAGCCCTCTCTCGCCATTCTATCAGCAATCATCCTTGCGATGCCAGGGGCAGGGTGAAGGAAAAAACGCTCCCCCGTCCCAGCTGACTCTCCACCCAGATCTGCCCGTGGTGGGCTTCCACGATATAGCGCGCGATGGCCAACCCCAGCCCGGTGCCCGTGGAGTGCCCCGCCGTCGCGCCCGCGCGCAGTGGCGCGGCGGACTGCTCGCGCACGGGCAACCCATAGGCCTTGAAGAACCGCTCGAAGACGCGCGGCAAGTCATCTTCACTGATGCCCACCCCCGTGTCGCACACCTGCACCAACAGCATAGGCACCGTCACCAGCAAGGGGGGCATGTGAGGATGATTGCGCGTCGCTTGCATCACCCGATGATCCTCTGGCGTCACCAGATCCACCATGAGGGTGATCTGCCCGCCATCGGGGGTAAACTTGATGGCATTGTGAATGAGGTTGATCAGCACCTGTTCCACGCGTTGGGCATCGGCTTGTGCCTCGGGCAGATGCTCGGGGGCTTCGACCGTGATGGTGATGCGGCGTTCCTTGGCCAGTGGCGCCATGCGATCCGCCGCCACTTCCAGCACGCCCGCGATGTCAGTTGGCTCCATCTGCAAATTGATGCGGCCCGATTCTATGCGACTGAGTTCCAGCAGATCATCGACC
>JACDGC010000603.1 GCA_013815535.1 Ktedonobacterales bacterium | reverse complement strand
GATGACCCACTTGGGGGCGGGCATTTGCTCATAGAGGCGCACCAGGCGTGGCCCCATCTTGAGGCAGACGGTCCCCGCGACGATCATCAGGTCGGCCTGACGTGGGCTGGAGCGAAAGACCTCCGACCCCCATCGGCTGAGGTCATAGTGCGCCTGCGCGGCGGCCATCATCTCGATGGCGCAACAGGCCAAGCCATACCCCAGCGGCCAGATCGAGCGGCTGCGGGCATAGTTTTGCGCCCAAGTCAGCATGTCGCGAAAGCTGGTGAGGGCGACATTGCCTTCTTGTTCTCCTGCGATGTAATCTCTTTGGGTCAAAGGAATCTGCTTGGACATCGTACACGCTCTTTTCTGGAAGTCTCACCCCACTGCTCCGGCACCCCGCGTCTGCTCGTCTGTACGAATACGCGCATGTCTGGTTCCAAGTGGGCTGAACCCGCGCCGTACTTCACTTCACGCTTTTTGCAACATGTGGTGTCGTGTAGGGTGGGTAGCATTTCGTAGGCAAGGGGGAATCTGCCTGCCATCATCTGGCAATATTTTCCGGGCGCGCGACCCCTTGGCGACGAGTGGCCACGATGGCCTGCTCGATCAGGTCTTCCCGCACCTCGTAGGCCACGGCAAGCTCGTAGCAGCGCAACGGTGATGGCACAAGCCAACCCGCTTCCCAGGCGCGCACCAGGGCCGGGGTCACATGCAGAAAGCGCGCCACGGTCGCTAAGGTCATGCCACGGGCATGGCGCAATGCGAATAACGTCACAGTACATCCTCGCTGATGAGGTCCTGGCCTCGCTGAGGTCAGGCCAGGGTGATGGTCCGGCATCTTTCTATGTGCAAGGGGCGGTCCACATCCGACAAGCAGGCCAGGGAGTTGCACACGACCCGTTTTGCAATGGTGCCCTGTTGGGCTGCTAGCTGGCCTCGTGCTCGTTGAGCCGCGCCCGTTGCGCTTCGATCTGCTGGTGCAGACGCCGCCACGCGCCATCGCCTTGCCAGCGGATGTAGTAGCGCCAGCAGGTGACATTGTTGTCATAGCGGCGCGGGAGCTTGCGCCAAGCGATGCCCGTATCGATGATATACAAGATGCCATTGATGACGCGGCGCAGATCGCTCCGCTTGCGGCCTTGTTCCTTGGGCGCGGGCAAGAGCGATTGGATCTGCTGCCACTCGGCATCGGTCAGGTCGCGGCTGCGCTGGTCATGATAGACCAAGAGTGGTATGGGGGCCGCCACCGTTGCCTTTCCTGTTTGCTGGGTCAATGCGCCTTCGCGATGTCAGCCAAGTCCACCAAGACATCATCGAGGAGATCGAGGACGGTGATGGAATCATCGATGACCATGCTATGTTGGATCATGGGTGGTCTTTTTTCGCGCAAAGAGTCCATCCGCCGGGGGAAGTGTCCCGCTGGGTACGCGCTGTGCGGCGTCAATTCAGCGGTGTCTGATCCAACAATTTTTCCACCAGCATCATCAGGCGGCGGATCGCCAAGACGTTCGGCGGGTCATGCATCAAAAAGAGCGTGAGGTCCGAGGTTGTCGGTAACTGAGGGACGAGCGTCTCAGCCTTTTCCTGCGAGAGCAAGACGAAGATGCGCCCCTGATACAGTGCTGGTTGCTCGCTGACTGCCTGCAACAATCTGATGCCATTCAGGCCGGGCAGGTGCTGCGCGATAAAAATGATGCGATACGTGGGCGTGCGCTGCAACAGGTGCATCGTCGCCAGGCCAGTGCGAGATACGGTGCAACAGCGCCCTTCCTCTTCCAGCAGCAACCGCAGTCGTCGCTGACTCCGTTCTTCATGATCCGCGATGAGATACCACATAGGATGACTCCTTTCCGTCAGCATGGTGCGCTAGGCCCAGCGGACCGTGATGGTCGTCGACGCGGTAGCGATGAACTGCACCGCCGCGAAGGACGTCCCCGTGATGACCCCCCGTTGTTGGCGTACCACCGTCACCGTGCCGTTGCCCGGAAGCAGCGGGGCGACCATGCCCAGGTGATAGGTGCCGGTGTCAGGCTGCGCATTGCCCGCAACGGTCGGGGTACTGATGGCGTTCCCCGCCATGGCGATCACGTTGCCCGCATGCTCAGCCCGATAGTGCAGGGTCAGGGCCGCACTGCGCGGCACCACAGCGCCTGGGAGGGGGGCGATCATGTGAAACATGGTAGGCAGGGGAAGCAAAAAGGACGTCTGCTCGGCCCCATGGTGTATCAGACACAACAGTAACGGCTCGGTGAAGGTCTGGCTATACGCATCGACGACATCATCGCTGAAGATGAGACGACGGCCATTGCATGTGAGCCGATCATGCGCCGCGAAGGCGACAGGGGTGCCCCCCGCCCAGAAGGTAAAGGCCACCAGCACTCCGCCCGTGGGCAATGTGTGCATGCCAATCGTCAGATGCATCTGCGTGAGCGAAAGGCGCGACGCTGAGACGGGGACGAGCGGCACCGCCAAGGCTGGCACCGTCCCGCTCCCCAGCACCAAACCCATGCCCAGGAAGGGGATGACCATGCCCCCCCGTCGCAGCGCCCTTGGCAAAGAACCCAACCAAGTGCCAGGCCATTGTGGCGACCACCGCGCCAGACCAACCGCCAGAAATGCTCCCACCGCGTTGGTGATGGATTGGCGGTGCGCCCGCAGCGCCTGGACCCCCCAGCACACGACCACACCACTGATGAGCACCATCAGCCCATCCATTGGTGAACGAAGCCGATAAAATTCACGGGGATCGTAGGACAAGCTGCCCACCAATAACACGCCACTGGCTATCGTCAAAGCCACAATGGCGATGAAGGCACGTGGCCGGTCATGCGCCGCCAGGTTGCCCAACAGAATGCGCCCAGCAACACTGGCAGCGGCAGATAGGCCCCCAACAAGGTCCATTGCGCTAACGTGTTGAAAGGCCGCGCCAACGGGGCAGGCACTGGCCCAGCATAGTGTACCGGCGTCGCCAACCAACTGGCCCCGATGGTGGGGAGGATGCAGCCCAGAAATTGCACGGGGTGATGCATGACAATATCTTTGCTATACGCACCGACCACCTTCATGCCCCCGCCCAGATATTCAGGATGGAGCGTGTAAAGAAACGGCCAGGGATCGACAAAGTCGTGGTACTGCGGATAGGTGGCGATGTACGCATCGACATCGCTACGCAGGTGGGCATAGCTCGGGTTTGTGGTCGCATCTTGCAAATGACAGGTCAGGACCTCACCAAAAAGATTGATATCGGAAGCATCACTCAAGCCGTAATACCCCGTGCTGA
>JACDGC010000602.1 GCA_013815535.1 Ktedonobacterales bacterium | reverse complement strand
GGCCGTCAGCGCGTGGCGGTGGGGCGCATCGCGCTGCGCGAGACGCTGGGGCGGGTGGAAGCGACCTTCACTGTGGAGCGCCATGCCCACCCCGTCACCCAAGGGCTGGCCCCCGAAGCACTGGATCGGCTGTTGGGCGGCATCGCGGGGGCCGAGCAAGCCATCGTGCGCGCGGGGACGCTGGCGATTGACGCGCACTTTACGCTGGTGGATGCGGATGTGCCGTGGTGTTTGCGCTGGGCCGCCACCTGTCTGGCGGAGCTTGCCAGCACCTGCGATGGCATCGTGGTGGATCTGGCGGCGCAACGGTGCCAGACGCCCACCATGGTCGCGCGTTTGCGCGATGCCGCGCCGCTGGCCCAGATCGCTCTGCACAATGAACCCTGGGGGCCAGAGTTGCGCTGGTTGCACACCCACGGCCTGCAAAAATTCGGGCAGCCAGAATTAGAACTGGTGGGCATCCCGCAGATGCTCGAAAGCTATGGAGCGGCGGTGCTGCGCAGCGTGGCTGAGCCATTGGCGGCTGCCCCTGCCGACGCGGGGGTGGCCCTGCGCGCGGGCATGGCTGTGGAATGCGACGGCGCGGGCACGCTGTTGGCACGCAATGCCCCAGTGGATGCTGACCACCAGGCACCCTATGGCCGGTTGCGCCTGGTGACGCAGCCCGTCCCTGGTCAGGAACCGGGCAGCGACGCGGCGGAAGTGGCGGTATCCGCCGCCCTCGCCGCCGCCAGCGATGCCATGGCCGCGCGTAATGCCCCCCATGCCAGCGAGATCACCGACCGCGTGTTGGTGGCGCTGCCCAACCACCCCGCCGCGTTGGCGCTGAAAGCGCGCCTCTTATTGGCACAAGCGCAACCGGGGGCGGCCCTTGAGATCGGCACCTTTCTGGCGACGCATGCGCCGCGCGACCCACGTGGCCCGCTGGTGATGGGGATGGCCCTGCTGGCTCTTGGTCGCCAGATGGAAGCCCTTGGGGCCTTCAACCGCGCCATCACGCGTGACCCCGAGGACCCGGCGCCCTATGAGGCGCGTGCCCATTTGTATGACCGTTTGGGGCAGGGCTACGAAGCCACCGCCGACCGTGCCCGCGCCAAAATGCTGCGCGGTTAATCCCGTTGCGCTTGCACGATAATCCGATGCCCCAGCACCGCGACATACCCCGCCTGCTCGATGTGCTCGTGCAGCGCCCACAAGGCCGGGCGGTGGCGCGTGATGCTGAAATCTGGCACGTCCCATGGGATTGCCGTCAAATGGTAGGCGAGTGCGCCGACGTCATAGAAGCGCGTCGTGGGGAAGGCTTCGGCAGAGGCCGTCACCCGGAAACCGGCCCCTTCCAATTCCGCGACCGCGAAGTCGCGCGTCCAATGGGCGAACTCGGATGGGGTGGTGTCGCCAAGGAGCGCCCGAATCGGTGGATATTCCTCACCCCCCACCTGCTGTGTGATGAACCGCCCGCCTGGTTTCAGGATGCGCCGCACTTCCGCTGGATCGTAGTATTCGTGCCGATTGATGACCAGATCGAAGTTGGCGGCAGCGAAAGGGAGCGCATGCACCATGGCATCGTCAATGGCGACGACTTCCACACCCAAGGGGGTCAGCCGCGCGCGCGCCAGCGCGATGTTGGGTGGGTATTGCTCAGTGGCGACCATATGTGGGGGGAAGGGTCCCAAGCGCGCCAGGAACTCGCCGCCCCCCGTCCCCATATCGAGTGCCGCCGTTGCCGTGCGCAGGTGGGGCAACACGATGCTGGCGTAGCTCCATGGCAATGGCTCCGATGCCATGCGCCCGGTATCCGTGATGTAGCCAAAATCCCAGCCCGCGAATCCGTGTTCGGCATCACGTAAGAATGCCTCGAATGCTGCTGCGTTGCTCATGGCTGTGCCTCACTTTCCGTTCATCAGACGGTCGTTTGCGGTTATTAAGTCACGCGCCGATGGGTGGCGCAACCCGTGCTGGCCCCACCAGCATCCCCCAGACAGCGTATCAGGCAACCGTGAATTGGCCCCGATATGCATGGGGCTGTGCTGGGCCATCCCATCATGACGCGGCGGCGCCGCTTCGCTTGGTGCCCTGTCGTGCCACAGGCGAATTGACAAGCGACCAACCGATTTTCTGTGATTGACCTCCACTGCCCCACGTGCTATTGTGAGAGGGCATAGCTGCTCGGCTATGGTCGCCGCGTGTAGGGGGTGGGATGATGTCACGAACAACGTCAGCGGGTGGTCAAGCGCAGCCCACCGCCATTATGCCAGCGGATGGCCCAGATGCCCGCATTTTCGAGTCCGCCATCAAGCGTGCGCTAGAGACGCTGAATGCCGACGGCGGCACCATCGCCACGCTGGATGACACGCGGCGCATCATGGTCGTGCGCGTGCGTCAGGTGCACCCGCGTCTGCAACCGATGCTCACGGCACGCCACGGCGGACGTTCGCGCCCTTTGCCGCAGAACCCCATCGAAGAGGCCGCCACCACGGTGTTGCCCGCCACGCACCTCTGGCGCGTCTATCGCAAGGGCGAGCGGCTGATCGGCACCGTGTGGCAGACGGGCGAAGCGGTGATCATGAGCGGCGACGAGGTGCGCGGCCTCCCCAGTGGCAGCACGGCTGAAGACCCCGCCGCCGCCTGGCACATGGCCGTGCCGATCTTCGCCGCCCTGGTGGATGAGGCCGAGACGGCCCGCGAAGATCCCCCGGTCATTGGCATCATGTCGGTGTACGTCAACGATCCCCAGTGGCGCTTTTCGCAGAACCATCTGCATCTGTTGCAGGCGCAGGCCAACACGCTCGCCCTGGCGCTGCGGCTGGCCCAGGTGGACCGCCAAGAGCAACGCCACCGCCGCCTGATCGCCCTGCTGCAAGAGCTGACCAGTGATGTGCCCAGCTATTTCGACATGTCGAACTTCTATGAGACGTTCGCGGAGCGGATGTACATCGCCATCAAGGGCATGATGGATACCGAAGCGTTCGCGCTGGCGATCCCGTATGTGAATCCGGGCCAGAATGACAACACGATCTCGCTCTATGGCATCATCGAGCGCGAGCAACGCTTTAACACGCAGACCCTGCACGACGAGCAAGCGCCGTGGTGGGCATGGGTGCGCTATGGCCGCACCGTCACGCGCATCACCGAAGATGAACGCAGCAGCAGCCCCGAACTGCGTGCCCGCCCTTGGGGCAGCCAGAACTATCTGGATTCGCAGGTGTTCGTGCCAGTGAAGGCGCCGTCGGGCGTGGTGGGGGCATTGTTGGTTGCCAGCTCACGGG
>JACDGC010000601.1 GCA_013815535.1 Ktedonobacterales bacterium | reverse complement strand
TCTTTGGCGTCACCTTCTTCGTGCTGGCACCCGAGCATCCCCTGGTGGAGCGCATCACCACGGCGGGGCGCAAAAAGGCCGTGCGGGCCTATGTGGCCGCCGCCAGCCACCAGACCGAGATCGAGCGGCAAAGCACCGACCGCGCCAAAACGGGCGTCTTCACGGGTGGCTACGTGACCAACCCCATCAGTGGCACGCGGGTGCCCGTGTGGGTCGCTGATTATGTGCTGATGAGCTATGGCCACGGCGCGGTGATGGGGGTGCCTGCCCATGACGGGCGCGACTTCGAGTTTGCCCGCAAATATGGCTTACCCATCATCCAGGTCATTGCCCCCGAAGGTGAGGAACCGTCAGACACAGCCACCTGGAATGAGCCACGCTTGGCCACAGGACGGCTGGTGAACTCTGGCACGTTCGATGGCACCGCCGCAAGCGAGGCCAAGGCGACCATCATCGCCGACTTGGAGGCGCGTGGCATCGGCAAGGGCACGGTCAACTATCGGCTGCGCGACTGGTTGATCTCGCGCCAGCGCTTCTGGGGCGCGCCCATCCCCATCGTCTACTGCGCCGAGCATGGGACGGTGCCCGTGCCGCAAGAGCAATTGCCCGTGCTGCTGCCCGATCACGTGGACTTCAAGCCCACTGGGGAATCGCCGTTGCGCTACGTGCCCGACTTCTATGACACCACCTGCCCGATCTGTGGCGGACCCGCCACCCGCGAGACCGACACGTTGGATACCTTCATCTGCTCGTCGTGGTACTTCCTGCGCTATTGCGATCCGCACAACACCACGGCGGCGTGGACGCAAGAGAAGGTCAACACCTGGATGCCGATGGATATGTACATCGGTGGACCCGAGCACGCGGTGCTGCATCTGCTGTATGCGCGCTTCTTCGTGAAAGCGCTGCGCGACATGGGGCATCTGTCGTTTGATGAACCATTCAAGCGACTGTTCCATCAGGGAATGGTGCTGGGGTCCGATAATCAAAAGATGTCGAAGTCGCGCGGCAATGTCATCGCACCAGATGCGGTGGTCAACCAATATGGCGCTGATGCTGTGCGCTGCTACCTGATGTTCATGGGGCCATTCGACCAAGGCGGCCCCTGGAACAACCAGGGCATCGAAGGCATCGCGCGCTATCTGAACCGCTTGTGGAATGTGGCGATCTTCGCGGAAGGCTTGCCCGCCCATGCAGCGGTGGGGGCCTCCCCCTCCGACATCGCGCGGCAGCAGCACAAGGTGACGAAGCGCATCACGGACCATTACGCCAATCTGCGCTTCAACACGGTGCTGTCAGCAGCAATGGAGTTGACCAACACGCTGAGCGCCGCCCGCGAGAGTGGCGAGGCTGCGCGCCACCCCGCCGATTATCGCGCGGCGGTGGCGACGCTGGTGCGCTTGTTGGCCCCGCTGGCACCACACATCACCGCAGAACTGTGGCACCGAATGGGCCACACCACCAGCATCCACGATCAAGACTGGCCGACCTTCGACGAAGCGCTGACGCAGGATGCGGTGATCACCATCCCCGTGCAGGTCAATGGCAAGTTGCGCGCGACGGTGGGGGTGGCTGCGGAGGCCGACGAAGCCACCGTCCGGGCCGCCGCCGAAGCGGACCCAAAGGTGCAGCCCCACTTGGCCGACAAGAGCATCCGCAAGGTGATCTATGTGCCGGGCAAGTTGATCAACTTCGTGGTGGGATAGCAGTGAGGGGGCGATTGCGTGTGCAATCGCTCCCTCTTTTATCTGATCCCTGTGGCTACCAGTCGCCGCGCAACTCCACTTCCAATTCCAGATCGATGCCGTGGCGTTCCAGCACGGTGGCATGGGCCAGGGCGATCAAGGCAATGATGTCCTCAGCCTTGGCCCCGCCCTGGTTGACGATGAAATTCGCATGTTTGGGCGAGATGGCCGCGCCGCCAATGACATGCCCCTTGAGCCCGACGGCTTCCACCAGCCGCCCAGCATGGTCGCCGGGGGGATTCTTGAAGACCGAACCCGCGCTGGCCTGGGCAGGTTGCGTATCCTTGCGATATTGCCGATAGCCCGCCGCGCGGGCGCGAATCGCCGCTGGGTCGTCACGCCGCAGCAAAAACGTCGCGCTCACGATGATTTCCGTTGGATCGACCAGCGCACGCGGCGGTGCTTGGGGCCGCCCATCCGCGCCGAACGGCACACGCCGATGCTGGCGAAAGCGGCTCTGCCGATAGCCCAGCCCAAGCTCGGCAAATGCCAGATCGCGGAAGGTCGGCACCGCTGGATCGCGGGCATCCAACACGCGCGCGGACTGGATGGTGTCGCTGATGGATTGCCCATGGCATCCCGCGTTGCTGACGACCCCGCCGCCGACCGTCCCCGGCACCCCGGCACCCCACTCTAGCCCTGCCCAGCCGAGCGCGGCCAAGTCATTCACCAGTTTGGGCAGGCTCACGCCCGCCCCCGCGTGCAGCCGCGCCGTGCCCGCCGCACCATCCACCTCACGGATGTGCCAATCCTCGGGGCTGACACGCACGACCACGCCCCGCGCCCCGGCGTCGGCATACAGCACATTGGTGCCATTGCCGCTGAAAAGGATCGGCACCGCGTGGTCTTGGGCCAGCGCCAGCAGCGCCACCAAGTCATCTTCCGCCGTCGCACCCATCCACACTTCCGCCGGACCGCCCACCCCAAAGGTGCCATGCCGCGCCAACGGCTCATCCAGCCGCAGTCTGGGCGTGTCGCCCCAGCGCGCCACACACGCTGCTTGCAATGGTGTCATCTCAACCTCGCTTGAGAAATCCGCTGATGCCGCCGTGCTGGCGCTAATGCGCGGGCCGCAAATCGGGTGCATAGCCCACGAAGGTGGGCGAATGCAGCAGCGCACCTGAGATCAAATAGACGCTCCCCGAGCCCAACAGCGCCAGTACGTCGCCAGGCTGCGCCAGCGTTTCGAGCAATTGCCGGGTTTCATCCAACGAGCCGCCATGATGCACCTGCGCGGTGCGCGCCACGAAATGCTGATCCTGCTTGATGGCCGCCACGAGGTCACGCGCGTGGATCAACCCGGTGTCGCGTTCACGCGCGGGAAAGACATCCACGATGACGACCTCATCGGCATCGGCGAACGAATGCGAGAAGTCGTTGAGGAAGGTCTTGAGCCGAGTGAACATATGCGGCTGAAAGGTCGCGATGAGGCGGCGATTGGGGAAGCGTTGCCGAATGGCCGCCAGCGTCACCTCGATGGCGGTGGGGTGGTGGGCATAATCATCGATGATGGTGATGTCG
>JACDGC010000600.1 GCA_013815535.1 Ktedonobacterales bacterium | reverse complement strand
CATCATACATGCGCCCCTCGGCATCGTTATCCGACACCTCGATCATAGAGGTGGTATCTTGCCGTTCGTCGCCGTTCAGTTCGCGCCCTTCGTGCTCGGCATTGTGCAGCAACGTCACCAGAATGGGCACCTTGAACATGCTGGCCATTTCCAATTCTTCATTGGGGTTATAGACATAGTAATGGCCAGTCGCGGGATCGTAGATGCTCATCGTCACGTTGGTGCCATGTGCATTGGCGGCAGCTTGGGCCTGGGGTGAGAGCGCATCGAGCGCGGCCAACTGCATCCCCAGATTGGCGGGCTGGGTCAGCGCCAGTTGGTCGGCATTCACCCAACCGTCGCGCGTCTTGGCGAAGTTGACCCAGCGAATGTGGAGCCACAAGTCATGCCCAACCCATTTCCCATCGCCCGCCAGTTGCACAGAGAAGGGCGTCAAGAAGTGGGCGACCTCACCGCCCCCGTTGGGGCTGCCATTGATGGCCATGGGCGCGCCCAACGTCCAGGCGGCACGGCCATTCGCTGGCGCGACCTGGGAAAAGCCGTTCACGGTGACGAAATCATTCCCCACGCGCTGCGTATGAACGATCGGTGTGCCAGGGGTGTCGCGGTCTACCCACAACACCGCATTGGCAAACCCCACGAGCGTGTAGTGGTGGTTCGCGCCGTCACGGGTGAAGGTGCCATCTAGGGCGGGGGTGAGCACCGAACCAAGCAGACTTTGCCAATTGCCCAATTTTTGCAGCAAGGGAACGAACATCGCGGGGATGTAATAGCCATAGACCACGCCCTGCCGCATGGTTTGCGCCAAAAAGATGCCGACATCGACCGGATCCTTGGTCGCGTCCCACCACCAGGGCGCGGGGCTGAGGGCGGCGGCCTGTGACTTTGGCACGAGTGCCGCGTAGGTGAGGGCAGCACTGCCATCCACCAGCGGCAACGCGGCGACCTGCTGCAGCAATTGTTGGGTCAAGGCCACTGGCACCACCGCGTTGTTGGTCTCTGGACCCACCCGCAGCATGCCGCCCTCGAAGAACTGCACGATGCTTTGCTGTTGCGGCAGTTCTGGCGAAATGGCGTTGCCCAGCCACACGCTGCCATTGCTGTGCTGGTAGAACGCGGCGAAGTCGGCCCCAACGGGATGCTTCGCCACGAGTTGGGCAGTCGTTGCCGTGGGCACCAGTGAAACCGTCGCGGTGGCGGTCGGCGGGGCAACCACGCGCTGGCTCATGGGGCGCGCATGCGCGACGACCGCTACCGACAGGGCGGACGCAACCAGAAAGATGCCAATGAGGACGCCAATGGCGTAGGGATGAAGCGCGCGGAATTTTGCTAATAGCACGGCACAGCACCTTCCTTTTAGGGGAGCATGCGAGGGGAGCGCAGCAATGGGGATGCCAAAATAGTATCAAATCCATATGAGAGTAGGCTGAGTATAGCACACCCCCGTCGCACAAGTGGGAACATTGGGGGGGGAAGATTGAGCCAAAAGGTGAATCGTGCTATAACAGGGCACGAAGTGTTGCTGGTGAGAAAAGGGGCTTTGGTAGAATGGGCATCTCTGCGGACCTCATGGTTGGTCAGATAGCCACGGTGGCGCGCACGATCTCCGACGCGGATGTCGCCCTGTTTGCCCTCATCACGGGTGACCACCACCCGCTTCACCTGGATGCGCATTATGCCCATGCCACCCGCTTTGGGCAGCGCATCGTCCCCGCCGCCCTCGTCAGCGGCATCGTCGAAGCCGCCCTCGCTGCCACCATCCCCGGCAAATATGCTATCATCTGTGCACAAGCATTGGCGTTTGCGGTGCCGATGCTGGTGGAAGACACGCTGACGATCACCATCACCCTCATGGCGTTGGACCATGCCACGGCACATGCCCACTGTGGCGTTGTCGCCACCCGCAACGATGGCGCAGAGGTGGTGCGGGGTACCGTCACGCTCCAGATCGAAGATCTGCCCGACTTCGAGGAAAATTAGGGGAATCATAAGGATGTGGCATGATTATTGCCACAAACGGCGGAAATGCCTGCAAGGATGGCATACATCCCTAGCCTCGCAAGGGCCGTCACGTTGGAGCTGCGGCACCATGGGGCTCTGGATAGCATTCATGCTCTGTGATTCGTCCTCTTAACCGATTCTCAGACGACGTGGGAGTTTTCATGATTGGACATTTTACTTCGCCCGATTCCCTCATTCTCGTTGTCGATGATGATGTAACCATTGCGACGCTGCTGTGCAACCTCTTCGCGGATGCTGGCTTCACTGCCGCTGCCGCATACAGCGCCGATGAGGCATTTGCCCGTGCGCTGGAGTTGTTGCCCAGCCTCATCTTGATTGATGTCATGATGCCCGGCGGCAATGGCGACAAACTGGTGCAACGCTTGCAGGAACAGCCCGCCACCCAGCACATCCCCGTGGCGCTGATGAGTAGCGACCGTCCGCGCTTGGTGCATATGAGCGGTGTGCCCTTCTTGCCGAAACCGTTCGACATCGAGGACGTGGTGGCCTTCGTGAAGCGCCACGTGCAGATGGCCGAGGTCACGGCAGATGTGGGGGATGCTCGCGAAGCCTAGCCGTGGCCCCCAATGAAAGAACGAGCGACCCATGGATCGCCCGTTCCTTGTGCATATCTCCTGCGCGTGGTGACTACTCGCCACCGACGGGGCGATACCCGGCCTCGCGCGCTTCATCTTCCGAGAAGAAGTAGACGCGATTCTCTTCGGAGGGCAGGTTGTCGCTGACCGCCTCGTGATAGACGAGCGTGTGCAGATTGCCAATGAAGGGGGCTTCTGCTGCTAGACGCTCACCCTGCGCCACCAACGACCGTGCGGTGGCAGCAGCCGTCGCGGTGCCGTTGTCAGAGGACTGAGTGGCGGCGCTGCGCGGGCCGGTGCCATTGGCGGCGTCGCGCAACTGGTCACCAGCGGAGGTGAAATCCGTTTCGATGTACTCGGTGATCTCGATCAATTCGCCCGTCTCATTTTGGGCACGCAGGCGGCGGCGCGTCACCAGATAGGCCGTCAACCCGGCGACGCCAAAGCCCACCGCAATGCCCGAGGTCCACCACACGCGGCGGTCCACATGACGAACGACGCCAGCGGTGACTTTGGCTTGCTGGCTCATCTGCACGGCCAGGTCGCCCACCACTTCGGTGACGACACGGCTCAGTTTCTCGATTTGTTGCTGGCTCAGGTCAAACCCTTCGCCCAGTTGCTCGCGCAAGCGATTCGAAATCGGCGCGGGCGCTGTGCGCGCCTGCATCAGTC
>JACDGC010000599.1 GCA_013815535.1 Ktedonobacterales bacterium | reverse complement strand
GGTCTGCCATTCATTCGCGCCCGCCATGCGGCTCGCTTTTTCAAGGTCGGGGTTGATGGCCGACATGTAGCCCAACACCAGCAAAAAGACGAAGGGAAAGCCCTGCACGAAGAGCGCGATCTCCACCGCGACATTGTGGTGCAGCAGCAAGATGGGCGCTTGCGTCAGGTGCAGCATCATCAGAGTACGGTTGAACCACCCCGTCGGCCCAAAATAGTTGATCATCCCCTGCGCGATCATGACGGTCCCCAGCGTGATCGGCAAAATCAGGATCGTGGTGATCAGCCGCTCGAAGCGGATGCCGCGCCGCATGTAATAGGCCAGCGGAATGCTGACCGCGACGCTGATGAGCGTCACCGGAATGGCGACCACAAAGGTGGTCCAGATCGTGTCGCGCTGATACACATCCCCCAGGAAATCGGTGAAGTTGCGCAGCGTCCAGTCGCCCGTCGCACCGTAGCCGGTGTGCAGGCTGACGTTGATGCCATAGATGAAGGGGTAGACGAACAGCACCACCACCGTCACGAAGGCGGGGACGGAGAGCAGGATCGCCGCGACATCGACGCGGATGCGCCGCCGGGGCAGGGCTACTGGGGCATTCGCTATACTTGCCATCGCCATCACCTCCCTGCCGCGATAGGTGTGGCCGTGCCGTTGAGGCTCGGCGTGGGCAGGTCGCGTGCCGCCGCGTCATCCGCGAAGGCCAGCAGCCGCTCCGGGCGAATGCCGAAGGTGACGGTGGAGGTTGCAGCGGGCGCACTCGGCATATGGACGAGCATCTGCCCCTCTGGCGTCAGCACCAGCACCTCGAATGAATTGCCCATGTACTCGGCCAGCATCGGTTGGCCCGTCATGCCGTTCACCATCCCTGGCTCGCCGCTCAGCGTCTCGGTCGGCTTGCTGGCGAGAATGACACCCTGCCCATTACCCCACCCCGCACTAATGGCATCGGTGGCCGTCGCCCGCAGTTCCGCGCCGCCGGTCGTCCGCACCAGCCACTGTTGGCCGTCGTGCCCCGTGATGGTGCCGCGCAGCTGGTTGGCATAGCCCATGAAGTTCGCGACATACAGGCTCTTGGGGTGGTCATAGATTTCCTGTGGCGTGCCGACCTGCTCGATGTTGCCCAGCTTCATGACGACGATCTGGTCAGACAGCGACAGCGCCTCACTCTGGTCATGGGTGACATAGACAGTCGTCAGATTCAGTTGCGTGTGGATGCGCTTGATCTCGATGCGCATCTCGTTCCGCAGGTTCGTATCCAGGTTCGAGAGCGGTTCGTCCAGCAGCAACAGTTGCGGTTCCAGCACGATGGTGCGGGCGATGGCGAGGCGCTGCTGTTGGCCGCCTGAGAGTTGCGCGGGGTAGCGTTTGCCAAAGGCTTCGAGATGCACCATCTCCAGTGCGCGGGCGACGCGGCGGTCGCGTTCCGCGCGATTGACGCCACGCACCTCTAGCCCATAGCTGACATTACGCGCGACGGTCAGATGCGGAAAGAGCGCGTAATTCTGAAAGACCATGCCAAAGTTGCGCTTCTCGGGGGGCAGATTCTGGATGGGTCGCCCATTGACGAGGATCGCGCCGCCGCTGAGTTCCAGCAGTCCGGCGAGGCAATTGAGCGCGGTGGTCTTGCCACAGCCGCTCGGTCCCAGCAGCGTGACGAACGATCCACCGCCGATGGTGAGATCGATGTGGTGCAGCACCGTCGTCCCCGCGAATTCGCGCGTGACGCCCTGCATCACTAATGTGCTGATACGCTCCATAGCATACGTCTCCGACAGGCGCACGTGGCTGGCACGCTGGGGGTAACGTCCCCCCAGCGGCCAGAGGATGCGGGGCTGGCGCGTCAGTGCGTCAGACCGCCAATGTTTTTGGTCCACAGGTCAAAGGCCGTGGTCAGGTTGTCAGCGGACAGCGGCAGCACGATCTTGGTGTTGGCGATGTCTTGGTCAAAGGCCGGGTCGCCGAACTGCTGGATGACCGCCTGGCTGGCTGCCGGAGCCATGCTGAGCGTGATGCCCTGAATGGCCGGACCGGGATAGAAATAGCCACTGTCATACAGCATCGCTTGCGCGGCGGGCTGCATCATATAGCGCATCAGGTCCAGCACGACCAGCTTGGTGTCGGCATCCAGGCCCTTGGGCATCATCATGAAGGCACCGTCCGAGACGAAGGTGGTGCCTTGCAACTCAAAAGCTTTGTCGCCTGCTGGCACCTGCGTCAAAAAGCGCGGGTTGATGTCCCAGCCAAAGGTGCTGGCGACCATCGTGACGGTGCCATTCGCCAGATCCTTCATCGTCGCGCCCGTGCCAGTCTGGAAGGCGGGCTGCGAGGGCGCGATGTCTTTGAGGAAGGCCCAGGTGTTGGCCCAGCCATTCGTGGGGTCGGCGGGGTTACTGTCGCCCAGCAGATAGGGCAGACCCATCAGCAGCGTGCGGCCAGGGCCAGAGTTGGCCGGGTTGGCGTACTCGAACTGCTTGGGGTTGGCCTTGATCCAGGTCCGCAGCGCGTCGAGGGTCGTCGGCGGATTCGGCAGTTTTGCCGGATTATACTCGAAGATCGGACCGCTGGGTGTCGTGCTGAAGAGCATCGCGTTGCCCCCGGCCAGTGCGTTGAAGCTCTTGGCGGCAGGCAGATAGTTCGCATCGAGGTTGGGGAAGTAATTGGCTTGATACGAGTTCAGGCTTTCAACGACGCCCGCTTTGTTGCAGTCAGCGACGCCATCGAAGCCACTGAGGATCAACGAGGTCGTGACGACGCCAGAGCTTTCCTGCGCACCCAACTGGCCCGCCAGCGCGGGGGCCTGGATGCGCGCCGGGTAGTTGACGGCGGCGACTTCATCAGGGTGCGACGCCTTGAAAGCGTTGATGATGGGCTGGGCAAGCGTGGAGGAAAAGCCACCCGCGTCGAGGATGGTGAGCGTCACGGGGTGCGATGGCTTGCCACTCGTCGCGCCGCCGCTGGAATTGTTGCCGCACGCGGCGAGGCTCGTCGCCACCACAGCGGTGAGGATGATGGGTACGAAGGATCGTGCGAACCACAATGGCTTGTGCATGGATTGTGTCTCCTCAATGAGTCAATCGAACAATGCAGCACTTGGCGGCACAGCGACGCGCTGCCAAGCGCCCCACAGATGGGGCGGATGTGGATTGCGGGCATCCTTGCGGGGTCCTTTGGATCATCCTTGCGGGCATCGTATGAACGGGGTTACGTCGTTGCGGGGATGGCACGTAGCGCCCCGCCGTCGGTGAAGACGGCATCGAGCACCATGGCGACGCCGCCGAGGGT
>JACDGC010000598.1 GCA_013815535.1 Ktedonobacterales bacterium | reverse complement strand
CGTGATCTTTGGCGTCACGCTTGGGTGGTTCCCCTTCCCAGGGATGGTGGATGTCGGACGCATTGGCGATGACTTTGGCACAAACGTTTATTGGGCGTATTTCCATGCCCACACCATCGAGGCCATCATCGACATTGCCCGGCACCTGACCATGCCAGCCTTGGTTTTGGCGGCGGTTGGCATTGCGGGCGATAGCCGCTTCATGCGCGGCCAGTTGCTTGAAGTGTTGAATCAAGACTACATTCGCACGGCCAGAGCCAAGGGCCTGTCGCCCCGCGTGGTCACGTGGAAGCATGCGCTGCGCAACGCGATCATCCCCATCGTCACCAACATCGGCCTCACCATCCCGGGTTTGATCGGTGGCGCGGTGGTGACGGAACGCATTTTTGGGTGGCCGGGGATGGGGCGCCTCTTCATTGAAGCTGCTGGTGCCTTTGACTATGCCGTCGTGATCGGCATCATCACCATCGTCGCGTTCTTGACGTTGCTCTTCAACCTCTTGACAGATCTTTCGTATGCGCTGGTTGACCCACGCATTCGGTACAACTAAGCGCAAAGAAAGGCAG
The DNA here is from genome assembly GCA_013815535.1 of Ktedonobacterales bacterium. Taxonomy (GTDB): domain Bacteria; phylum Chloroflexota; class Ktedonobacteria; order Ktedonobacterales; family JACDGC01; genus JACDGC01. Next base: position 2,723 of record JACDGC010000598.1, on the reverse strand, counting down.
GAGCACCATGGCGTCTCTCTATAATGAAGGTGGCGATGTGATATCGCCTCTGGGTGGCTATATTCCAGTGGTAGTGCTGGATGGTGAGGATGAGTCGAACCTCCAGACACTCTCGCAGTTGCAGATCTACTGGCGGCGTTTCCGTTCCCACCGCCTCGCTCTGATCGGCTTGGCTACAGTCGTCTTGCTCATTTTGATGGCGGTCTTCGCGCCGCTGATCACGCCGGGGGTTACTCCGCAGACCATCCCCAGCCAAGATCTTGGCGTCGCGTTGGGTGGCCCTGCCCACCCGCCCACCTTTGAAAACTTCCCCTGGCGGCTCTTTGGCACGACGCGCCTACTCAACAGCAGCATCCTGGCAGAGATCACCTATGGGGCGCGCGTGTCGCTGTTGATCTCGTTTAGCGGTGCCATCATCTCCTCGGTGGTCGGCACCATCCTGGGTGGCATCAGTGGCTATTTTGGCGGCTGGGTCGACAACTTGATCATGCGCATCACGGATGTCTTCTTGACGATTCCGCTGCTGCCGCTGCTGATCGCCCTGTCGACCATTTATGACCAGGGCAGCGTCGGCATCCTGATCCTGATCTTCGGCATCTTCACGTGGGCCGGCACGGCACGTCTGGTGCGTGCCAGCTATCTGTCGATGCGCGAACAAGAGTTTACCGAAGCGGCGCGCGCGGCGGGCGTCAATGACATGCGCATCATCTTCCGGCACATTCTGCCGAACGTGCTGTCGCCGATTATCGTCGTCACCACTCTCAGCGTCGCGGCGTTCGTGACGCTGGAATCAACGCTCGACTTTCTGGGGTTGGGTGTGAAGCCGCCCACCGTCAGTTGGGGGAACATCCTGACGGACGCCCAGATCGACGTGCTGGTCGGCGACTGGTGGTGGGTGCTCTTCCCGGGCTTGTTCTTGGTCATTACCGTCTTGGCAGTTAACTTCATCGGCGATGGCTTGCGCGATGCGCTCGACGTACGGACGCGTATCGATTAACAAAGGAGTCTCAACCCATGTCCCAACCTGGAACGCAAGCTGTTAAGCCATTGCTGGATGTGCGCGATCTGCGCACCTACTTCCGCACGATGGATGGCACGGTGCGCGCGGTCGATGGTGTGAATTTTTCCATCCCTGCTGGGAAAACCCTTGGCATCGTGGGGGAATCAGGCAGCGGCAAAAGCGTCACCTCATTTACGGTGATGCGTCTGCTCAGCCCCAACGGCTTCGTCAAGAGTGGCCAAGTCCTCTTTGAAGATCGCGACTTGCTGGAACTTTCCGAAGACGAGATGCGCAAAATTCGCGGCAACCAAATCTCGATGATCTTCCAAGAACCCATGACGTCACTCAACCCGGTGTATACCGTTGGTGATCAAGTGGGGGAAGTCTTGCGGGTGCACAAACACCTGCGCGGCAGTGCCCAGCGCTCCCGCACCGTCGAGATGCTGCGGCGTGTTGGCATCCCCGCTGCCGAGCGGCGGGTCAACGACTATCCGCACAACCTCAGCGGCGGCATGCGCCAGCGCGTCATGATCGCCATGGCGCTGGCGACCGACCCGAAGTTGCTGATCGCCGATGAGCCAACGACGGCCCTGGATGTCACCATTCAGGCGCAGATTCTGGATCTGATGCGCGGCCTGAGCCGTGAGTTCAATACCTCGGTCATGTTGATCACCCACGATCTTGGGGTGGTCGCGGAAATGGCCCAAGAGGTCGCGGTGATGTACACCGGCCAGGTCGTCGAGCGCGGCACGGTCTATCAGGTGCTCAAGGAGCCTTTGCACCCATACACCATGGGCTTGCTCAACTCCATCCCCAACGAGGGGCTGAAGGGGCAGAAACTGAACGTCATTCGCGGCTCAGTTCCGAACCCGCTCGCGCTGCCGCAAGGCTGCACCTTCTCCACCCGCTGCCCGTTCGTCATGGATATCTGCCGCCGCCAAGAGCCGAAACTCTTGGATGCTGGTGAGGGACATTTGACGCACTGCTGGTTGTACCAAAGCCCCAATGGTCAGGTGCAGATGCCCATCCAGCGCAAGACGTGGGATGAAGCGGTCGAAGATTCCGAGCAGCGCCGGACGGCGGCAGCGGCAACAGCAGCCCAGCTCGCCCAAGCTGGCAGCGCTGAATAAAGCAGAGGGGGTGAAAACCGATGACAACAACTGACATGAACACAACCCTTCAGTCGGCTGCCGATGTGCCCGCGCCAAGTGATGCGCTCTTGGACGTGCGGCACCTCAAGAAATACTATCCGGTGACGGGTGGCATCTTCAAAACGCATGTGGGCGACGTGAAGGCCGTCGATGATATCTCGTTCTTCATCAAGCGTGGCGAGACGTTTGGGGTGGTCGGTGAGTCTGGCTGTGGCAAGTCCACCGCTGGGCGCGCCATCATCCGCTTGCATGAACCAACGGCTGGTCAGATCTTCTTTGAGGGGCGCGACATCACCAAACTGCCCGCCTCACAGATGAAGCAACTGCGCAGCAAGATGCAGATCATCTTTCAAGATCCGTATTCGTCGCTGAATCCACGTATGCCCATCAGCGACATCATCGGTGAAGGCTTGATCGCCCAGGGCATCTCAAGCCGCCGTGAGCGTGAAAGCATCATCAAGTTTTACCTGCAAAAGGTCGGCTTGCGTCCTGAATATGCCCGCCGCTTCCCCCATGAGTTCAGTGGTGGACAGCGCCAGCGCGTCGGCATCGCCCGCGCGTTGGCCCTGAAG
>JACDGC010000597.1 GCA_013815535.1 Ktedonobacterales bacterium | reverse complement strand
AGGTTCATCAGATCGAGATCTCCTCATTCGTGGGTGTTCGTGCCGCACAATCGCGGCGGCTTCCGTCGCGTGGGCACGTCACGCTCATAACTACGCACCCCCAAATGGCCGCAGATCACTTTTGGGCAGACCCGTCTGAAAGTGATCCAACTGCCTCAAATCCGCGTAGTTGGGGTGTATGCTCTTGCCCCAACGAGCGAGAACGATGACTTCCAGGCGTCCGAGGAGAATCCCCCATGCGCTCATCATTCCACGTTGGCACCCCCGTCGCGGTGCTGCTGCTGTGTGCCACACTCGTGCTGGCGGCGTGCGGCCAGAGCACGCCACAGGCGCGCCCCACAGCCACCGCGACACCAACCAGCGTCCCCCCCACCGCGACGGCGACGCCGGACCCAGCGGCACTGGCAGCCCAATGGATGCCCAAGCAACTGAGCATCCCGCGCCTGGGGGTGAAATCCACTGTGATCGGGGTGGGCGCGGATAGCAATGGCAATATGCTGGCCCCGGTCGATGCGCCCCCCCATGATCCTTTGTGGGATGAAGTCTATTGGTGGAATGGTGGCGCGGTGCCAGGCCGCACGGGCAACGCCGTCATTGCCGGGCATGTGAACCGACCAACGCCGGGTCCGGCCCCCTTCACCGCGCTCCCCAGCATGCGGAAGGGCGATCAGGTGCAGATTCTGGCGGCCAATGGCAAGACGCTCACCTTCGTCGTCGTCGACATTCAGACGCCCTCGGCCTATGAGACGGGTGCGAACAATCCCGTGTTGGTGGGAATCTTTGGGCCATCGAACACGCCAAATCTCAACCTGATCACCTGCTATGGCCGCTATGATGGCCACACCTTCGATCATCGGTTGGTCGTCTTTACGCGATTGGTGGGGCCTTCCCCCTTCCCTCATGCCTAGGGCAAACAATGGTGCGCAAAAAAGGTTTGCAAGATGCGGCGAAAGAGGATACACTGATGGGGGCACTCAATCCAGTGCACATGTCTGGTGGCCAGAGTTTTACGCAGCGTCAAGGGCGAACAGAGCGTCCGTCATCTGCCGCTACGTCAGCAGAACAGGCACGATCCATGACGGCCTCACCGCCCCCTGATGACACAATCTTGCTGGCACGCATCGCCAGCAATGATGATGCCGCGCTGCGCCTGCTCTATCAGCGCTATAGTGCCGTGGTGTTTTCGCTGGCGTTGCGCATGCTGCGCGATCAAACAGGAGCCGAGGAGGTGACGCAAGACACCTTCGTGCGCATCTGGCGCATGGCCCACACTTTCGATCCGGCGCGGGGGCGTGCTGAGGGCTGGGTCATCACCATCGCGCGCAATCTGACGCTGAGCCGCCTGCGCAAGACCCACGAGAACGTCGCTGAGACGCCCATCGAGACGATGGACCTGCTCGCTGACGAGGGGCTGAACCCCGAAGAGATCGCCTGGGTGAGCGCCCGCCGTCAGATGGTACGTGCCGCGCTGGGGCAACTCCCCGAGGGGCAGCGCCAAGTGGTCGTGCTGGCATACTTCGAGGGGCTCACCCACGCCGAAATCGCCGCACGCACAGGCGACCCGTTGGGCACGGTCAAATCGCGCTTGCGTCTGGCACTGCGGCACCTCGAAGCCATCTTGCCGCCCGACCTCCGTCAGGAGCCGCACTACCCACCCCGCGTGACCCGCTGAGGAGAGAGGAATCTGCACTTCATGTCGCACCATCCCACTGAGCTACTCGAAGCCTATGCCCTGCGCCTCCTCTCACCCGCATTGGAACAAGAAGTCGCCGACCACCTGGCAGACTGTGCCCACTGCCGTGCCGAGGTCGCCGCGCAGGAAGACGCGCTCCCTCTGCTGGCCTATGCCGCGCCGCCCCATCTGCCACCGCCGGATCTCGAAGATCGCCTGCTGGCGCGGGTCGCGCAAATCCGCCGCGATGAACGGATGGCCAGCCCTGCCACCACGCCACCAACGCCCATCGTTGGGCGGCCAGCGCGCTCAGCGCCGATGCCGCCGCGCCGCGTGTGGGTCAGTGCCTTGGGCGCGCTGGCCGCCGTCGTCATCCTGGCGCTGGTGGCAACGCGACTATTCAGCAGTGGCAGCACACCCATCTCATACCGCGACCGTCTGGCGAGTCAGGCCCGTGCCGCTTTGCATGCCCCCCATGCCCAGGGCGCCTTCCTCACCGCCACGACCATCGGCCCCCCAGATGCCGTGGCCGTGCTGGCGACCGACCCGGCCACGGATCGCGGGGTGCTGCTGGTGGGCCACATGCCCAGCCTGCCCAGCAATCAAACCTATGAATTTTGGTTGGTCCATACCATGAACGGGCAGGCGACTTCGACCGCGCAAGGGCCGATTACCCTCCGTGCTGATGGCACTGGTGAACTGGACATCCCGGCTGCGGGCGTCACGCTGATCCAAAATGCGGGCATCTCGGTCGAGCCAGTGGGTAAGCCCATCACCACACCCGATTCCCCCATGTTGCTGTTGCTACGCGCCTAGCAGCCGTTGAGGGAGAATGAACACGCCCCCTCAACACCACCAGATTGCAGCCCACCCATTTAGCGTCCTCGTTTGGCGAACTCCGGTATGCTGAAAAGTGCAAGGATTCGTTATTTTTTCGATGGAGCAGGTGGGAAATGGATTTCTATCCCGGTGGTCGCGTGAAGGGTCAAGGGCGGCAAGGGGCACCCAGCGATGCCCTGAGTGCGCACCAGCAATTGCAGGCGGAATACGCCCGCGCATTGGCTCGCGCCGATGGGCAAGAACACCAAGCACAGACGCTTTTCGCCATGAGTCAAGCCGTCACTGTCGCCATGGACCCCGATGACCTGCGCCAATCCATCGTAGACTCGCTCTATGATGCCCTGCGCGCCGACACCACCAGCCTCTTTTTGCGCGAGACGGATGGCCACCTGCGCATGGTGGCCCAGCGCAACATCGACATCACCCGCGCACGCATCATCTTTGGCCCCGATGAAGGCTTGGTGGCATTGGCCGCACACAAGCACAAACTGGTGCACGTGCCCGACACCAACAACAACACGCATTATGTCCCCACTGGATACGATCCGCCGCGCTCGCTGCTGGCCGTCCCCGTCGAGCCGCAATCTGGGCCAGCCTATGTGCTGTGCGTGGTGCGGCGACGCGTCTATGCCTTCACCGATGATGAGTTGCAATTCGCCAACCTGATCGGCAGCGTCGCCGCCCAGGCACTCAGCAATGCCGCCTTGTATCGCGAGATGCACGCGTTGGCCCGCGAACAGGCGACACTGCACGACCTGATGCGCGCGGCGACCCTCAGC
>JACDGC010000596.1 GCA_013815535.1 Ktedonobacterales bacterium | reverse complement strand
GATTTAGCCGCTCCTGAGATGCTGCCTTCGTGTACCGGGTCACCTCCTGCAGGGTGGTGTGCCCGGTCACGGCCATGATCTCCTTGTCGGTGGCACCAGCCTCCGCCAGACGCCGCGCCGCCGTCAGCCCTGCCACACCCGCGCCGATGACGGCAACATCTACAGTGCTCATATGCGTACTCTTTTCTTCAGATATCACCGCAACGACCGCGCCCACTCACAGGGCAGGTGCGTCGTCAGTTCGTTGGCACGTCTGAGTGTTGGTTCGGGAGGGTGATCGCGACATAGGTGACGATATCCCAAGCGTTGTGGATGCCTGCGAACAGCAAGAGCAACATCACCGCACCAAAAATGAAGAGGCTCACCACGGCATGCCCCACCAGCAACGCGGCTGCGATGACAATGGTCGTATAGGCAATCACTGGCAGAAACCGATACCAGATCCAATCTTCGAGGACGGGCTGATAGTCGATCGGTTCGCGCGAACGCCATAACACGACGGCAGTATACCCAACCCCACCAAGGCCCATGACCCCAAGCACCAGACTGACCATCCATAGCGCGGGCCAGGGGACGCTGAGCAGCGCGGCACTCGACAACGCCATCCCGAAGTGAATGAGCGTTGGTGTGCCAAATGTCGCAATCGCGCGTTCTGAGCGCGAATCGCGCGCCCCAGCGATCACGGTAATGGCCACGAACATCAAACCGATCAGTCCAGCGGCAGCCGAGCCAACGATGACATAAAAGTTTTCCCACCCTGAAAATGGTGACGCCACCACGTACATCTGCGCTCCCCTTTATCGTCCGAAAATCTGCTTCAGCACCGAGCAAAGCGATTCATCACATCACATTATCGCAGACACTACTGTGGAAGTCACGCGCCCAGCGCCCACCACTTGGCCGGGCATTTTGCACGACCGCGCCATCTGCCCCTATAATGAAGCAGATGATCAGAAGCGAAAGGGTGAAAAGATGATGCGGTTGGTGAAGTTGAGTGCCTTGCTGTTGACACTGCTGTTGGGGGGGTGCGCGGCAAGCAGCGCGGGGTCGGGCACCCACGGCGGCATCGTGACGGCAACTGCGACGACGGCCCCCACTGCAACCACGGCCCCACCCCCGGCAGCCAGCCCCACCCCCGTGACACCACCACCCTCGGGATTCATCCCCAGCGGCCCCGACTGGCAGCGCTGGCACGATGCCACGGGCTATGCGGTCAGCATCCCCGCCGTGCTGCAACACTTCCCCGGGCAAGACGACACGGTCTTGAACAGCCATTCGTTCATCAGCCAAGCGGGGCGGCCATTCGTGCAGATGGACCTTCAGGCGGTGGATCAAGCGTCACACCACCTCTGCACCCAGGGGACGCCGACGACCGTGGGGCACGGCGTGGCGGCCCGCGAAGTTGATCAACTGACACCCCTCACAGGGTCATCCACCGCGCCGATCTGGTTCCGGGTGGAATTCGTCGCGGGTGGGTTAGACATCACCTTCACCCTGCGCACCACGCTGAGCGCCGCCGCCATGCAGGCGCAGTATGGCGCGACCTGGCGAACCATCCTCGGCTCGTTCGTGGCAGGGCCAACGGTGGGGCATGTGCAGCCGTGCCCCTGAGCCTGCGCTATGAAACAAGCGACCAATTCTGGCCACCATCGCTGGTCACCAGCAACCGCGAGGTCGCATCCACATCCAACTGCGCCGCGTTGGTTCCCATGGTTGGGGCGGTCAGCGCCCAGCCATTGCGTAGGTCAGTCATCGTGATCCACCTGATGTTTTGAGCCACGGGTGGCGGCACAGTGGGCAACGGTGCGAAAGTTGGCAGCACGGCAAGCGTCGCCGTCGCCATTGGTTGCCCCACGCTCGTGGTTGTGGAGGCAGAGCACGACGCCAAGGCCAGAACAACACACAGACTCAGCGGGATAAAATGGATGGCTCGCAACATGGGAATCCTCCTCGGCACTCACTTGGTGTGCCAGATGCCGCCTTGATAATGAAGCAACTGGGCAAAAGTAGCCTGCTGGCCGCTGGTGAAGGTGCCGATGGCCCACGCGTCATCTGGCCCCAGCGTCAGCACATCGTGCACCCACATGCCCACGGGAATGGCGACCTGCGTCCATTGCCCAGCGTGATAGCGCAGGATGTGGCCATTGTTTGGAGCGTTTTTATTGGCATTCTCGACCACCGAGGCCCAGCCGTCATCGTGCCGATGGATGAAAAGCTGATCAATGCCAAAGATGGTGTCGTTCAGCAAATCTGGTGCAGGGTTCACGCGGCTCCAGACCTTGCCGTCATAGTGCCAGACATCATTGACCACCGGGAAATGCTTCAGCCCACCGATATAGCCGCTGGCCCAGCCTTCGGTTGGCGAGATCATGCTGAAGTGCGCAACAGAGAACGTTCCCAGGTCCGCATCTGCTGTCCAATTGCCATCATGGAAATGCCAGAGCGTATTCACGGAGGACGCCCACGCTTCGCCGGGCGCGACCACTGCCAGATCCCTGATTTGTAGTGGTGGGAAGGGAGTCGCTTGCTCAATCCACTGCCCGCCGCTATATCGCAGCAAGACGCCATTTCCCCAGGCCCAGCCATCATCGGCGGAGGCCATCCGCACCTGTTTCAAGCCATCCGTCACCGAGGGCAAGGCCACGCTTTGCCAAGTGCCGCCGTGGTTATGCAACAGCAAGGGCGATTGACCATTCGTGTAGCCGACAGCCCACCCTTCCGTTGGCGTCACCATCGCGATGCTCTCAATGATTGAGCCAGCGGGCAATGGCGTCTTTTGCCAGCCCCCCTGCCCATCATAATAGGCCAGCAGATTATCACCACCGATCCAGAAGTTCGTGCCGCCAATGGTCGCCGTCGCCAACACGTTGTTGGGGATGCTCAGCGCGGCTGGCAGGGCAATGGGCGTCGCGGTCGGTGTGCCAGGCTGAGCGGGCGTGGTGGTGACGCGATGGGAAGCTAGCGCGCTGAAGAGGACTACCAACAAGGCCACCACCGCGACGGCGGCCACGATGGCATAGCCGCGCGGCTGCCGCCGTGGGCCAGGGGCAGCGGGCGGGCGCACGCGGGCGCTCGTCTGCGGCACGAGATCGGCTTCGGCGGTCGAGGAATGCCCATTGCGTGAAGGGGCATCCAACACGGCAAGGTGTCCGCCTTCGGCGCGCACACGCGGCCCAAGGGCAGCCCACAACGCGGCGTCACTCGGTGGCGGTGGGGCCGCTTGAGCCGCCGATTGCAGTGTCGTTGTGATGGTGCGCCACTGGGCGTGGGCGGTTTGGCAGGTTGCGCAGGTCGC
>JACDGC010000595.1 GCA_013815535.1 Ktedonobacterales bacterium | reverse complement strand
TTTGGTGATGCTATATGAGCACGAACCCCAAAGACAATGGCAACGCTGGATTTTACCGTGCCCTGGCGCTTGTTGGTCAAGTTGGTTTCTATATCGCGCTCCCGATGGTGCTTGGTGCATTTCTCGGTCGCTTTCTCGACACCTCCCTCCATGATACAGCGCCACTAGCGACAATTTTCGGGCTGCTGCTTGGCCTGGCTATTGGCATTGCTCTCGTGGTGCGTGCGATCAATCGCTTGCCATCATGATGCGAACCGTTCATCGGCGACGATGCGCACGGTCCGTGTGCCATGATCCTTTCCCCCATTGCACGGCAGTCATCTAAATACCGAAGGAGGGTGATGTCTCGTGTATTGGGAGTTACCACACCTCATTCCCTCTGTGTTTGCCCCACGCATCTTGGCTGATGCGGGTGGCCCCCTGTGGTTGCTGCCCCAAATCGAAGTAGGGCCAAACACCCTCTTCACGATTGGCCCTTTCCCTGTGACGAATACGCTGATCGCTTCGTGGATCAGCATGATCATCGTGATTGCGCTGTTCGTTGGTGCGACGCGCAAGATGACCATCATTCCCAAGGGCTTGCAAAATTTCGTTGAGTGGGCGGCCTCGTTGCTGTTGGATTTCTGTGAAGAGGTCGCTGGTCCCCGGTGGGGCCGCGCATTCTTCCCCTTCATCGCGACGATCTTCTTCTTCATCTTGTTTGCGAACTGGGCCTCCATCATTCCCGGCATCGAATCCCTTGGGACGCCAGAGCCAGGCACGCACCCCGTATTGGGCATCTTCCTGGTGGGGAATGACTCGAACAAGCTGATCCCCTGGTTTCGCCCGGCTTCGACCGATCTCAATTTCACGTTGGCGCTGGCCGTCATTTCGGTGGTGGTGACGCAGATCTATGGCTTCCGTACGCTCGGCTTTGGCCAACACGTCGGCAAGTACCTGACCTTCCGCGACCCCATCAGCTTCATCGTGGGCATCTTAGAGATCGTGGCGGAGTTCGCGCGCATCATCTCGTTCAGCTTCCGTCTCTTTGGCAATGTCTTTGCCGGTGATGTGCTCTTGCTGGTGTTGGGGACCCTGGTGCCATTCATTGGCCCAACGGTCTTCTATCCGCTGGAACTCTTTGTCGGCTTCATCCAAGCGTTCGTCTTCGCGGCGTTGACGCTGGTCTTCCTCTCGTTGGCCGTCACTGGTCACGACGAAGAACACGCCTCGGCGGCGCACTAACTGGCTTTGGTTCTTCGCACCGCCTGTGCGGCGCTGAAGATATGTCTCGCGGGCACGCGCTTGTGCCCTCCGAAACCATAATTGGGTGCCTTAGTCACCCTTGGAGGATTACCAGAACATGTTCTCGTACGAACTCGCTGCGGCTATCGCAATCGGTCTTGGCGCCATCGGTCCTGGCATTGGCATCGGCTTGTTGGCTGGCCCCGCCCTCGCTGCGATGGGCCGTAACCCCGAAGCGGCTGGCACCATCCGCACGAACCTGTTGCTGTCCATCGTGTTCGCCGAAGCGGTGGCGATCTATGCCCTCGTGGTCGCGCTGGTCATCTTCTTCGTCGGCAAGCAATAACGGTTGCCGAGGGTCGTGAGCGTGGGGAAATGCCCACCCATGGTGAACGCGCATTTCCCCATCCCTGACGGCACATTCGTTGGCCCCTGTGGGTCCAACGCGAAGGAAGGTGTAGGCATATGATCATCTCCCAGGCACAGGTCCTCGCCGAGTTGCCACTCGGCTTGAATCCGTTGCTCTTTTTGGCACAGCTTGTCAACTTCGGCATCTTGTACTACATCTTGAATCGCTTCGCCTTCCCGGCCCTGCGCAAGACCCTGGATGAGCGCACCGCGACCATCCGCGAGGGCATCGCGAATGCCGAGGAAGCCAAGCAATCGCTCAACAAGGCAAATCAACAAGCCCAAGGCATCATTCAACAGGCCCAGCAGCGTGGCCAGCAGATCATCGCCGACGCGACGACCAATGGCGAACGCTTGCGTGTGCAATATGAAAATGAAGCCAAGGCGCGCGCGGTTGAGGTTGCCGAGCAAAATCGCCGCCGCATGGCGCAAGAAGAGGCCCAGGCCCGCAACGCCCTGCGTCAGCAAGTGGCGGATCTTGCCATCAGCGCCGCTGGTCGCGTCGTCGGGGAGTCGCTCGATGGTCCGCGCCAACGCCGTCTTGTCGATGAATTCATCGCAGAGGTGGAGTAATGGCGCTCAAAGGCGCGGTCGCGCGCCGCTATGCCGAAGCGGTCTTTGACATTGGCCGCGAACATAACACCATCGACCGTTGGCGCACCGACATCGGCACGCTGGCGGAATATCTGGGCAACCGCCGTCTGATCTTCGTTTTGAGCGAACCCAAGGTGGGTTTTAAGACGAAGGAGCAAATCCTGCGCGACCTGCTGGCCGATAAGGTGCAGCCCGATGCGCTGGGCTTGGCGTTGTTGCTGACGGAGCGTGGGTTGGTCGAACTGATGCCTCGTGTGGCATCTGAGTTCGAGCGGATCTATGATGATTTCAAGAATCAGGCGAAGGCGACGGTCACGACTGCGACCCCGCTCGATGCCGATGAGCAAGCACGCCTCGTCACGGCCCTTCAGCAGGTGACGGGTAAGACGATTCAACTCACCACGCAGGTTGACCCCGCCATCTTGGGTGGCGTTGTTGCCCGCGTTGGTGATACGCTGATAGATGGGAGTGTACGTCGCCGTTTGGAACTGCTCCGCGAGCAGATCAGCGGTGGTGCCCTGCCTAACGATACTGGAAACCAGTCGCCCCAACCCGCCTAGGTGGGTTATCTGGTGGCACGTCACCCCAGCATGGCAAAGCGTCCTGACGCCTAGCGTCGCCACCCCGCCGGGAGGCCGTGGACGCATTCCCTGTGTATGGTGGGCGTTCGCTCACCAGGGGCATAGCTGGTGTTTGATACACAAAAGAGGAACCGCTCATGGCCTTAGCCGACGAGATCTCGCGCGTCATCGGAACCCGTATCGCGCAATTCGGCGGCGCCACAACCGAAGCGTCAATGGTGAGTGTCGGCACCGTGATCAGCGTCGGCGATGGCATCGCGCGTATTTATGGCATGGAAGGCGCCAAGTATCTGGAAATCATCGAATTTCCGCGTACTGGCCTCCGCGCCATCGCGTTCAACCTGGAAGAAGAAACCGTCAGCGCGCCCATCCTAGGTGATTTCACCAAGGTGCGTGAAGGCGACGAAGTGCGCACCACCGGTCGCATCGTCGAAGTCCCCGTCGGTGACGCGCTGTTTGGTCGCGTCGTCAACGCGCTGGGCGAGCCG
>JACDGC010000594.1:2273-3302 GCA_013815535.1 Ktedonobacterales bacterium | reverse complement strand
GATTTGACCATTGCCCCCGAACTTATCGCCGCCTTCCCCGATCTGCGCATCGGGGTGCTGACGGCGCGGGGCATCCGCAACACAGGGACGAACGCCGACTTGCAAACGCTGATGCGGGCCGACGAGGCTGCCTTGCGCGCGCGGCTCACCACCGAAACCTTGGTGCAGCAGCCCGCCATCATCGCGTGGCGCGAAGCCTATAAGAAATTTGGCACGAAGCCCAATGAATATCGCCCCACCGCCGAAGCCTTGCTCCGTCGCGTGTTGCGCGGCGATCCCTTGCCCACCATTTCGCCAGCGGTCGATGCCTACCTGGCCATTGAAACCGAATTTTATCTCCCTATTGGGGGCTACGATCTGGCACAGGTGACGGGCGATATTACCCTCCGCTTTTCTCCAGGCGGCGAAGCCTTTTTGCCCATTGGTGGCGCGGCAGCCGAGACCACCTATGCCGGTGAGGTCGTGTATGTCGATGCCGATAAGGTGCTGACGCGGCGCTGGAATTACCGCGACTGCGATGCGGCCAAGATCACTCCCGAATCGACGGATATCGTGTTGGTTTGCGAGGCGACCGGTGCAGGTATTGCCACGGAAACGTTACAACAATGTATGACCCAACTTTCTGCCTATCTGCAACGTTATTGTGGAGGCAGCAACACGCACCAGATCCTCGACGGTCAAACCGCCACCCAGATTACCCTGTGAACCATCCAGGGCAACGTCATCAACAATGCCTGGTAGCACGCGCAATTCATACAGACGGGCAACGCACCCGCCCCACTTTTGGAAGGATAGCATCGCAATGACAACTCGTGAATCCCCGCCGGATTCCCTGGGAACCCCCCCGGCATATGACGAAACCGCCGTCTTCCGCTCGCCACCCTCCTTCGCGCAAGAGCGCCTGTGGTTTCTCGATCAATTCGAGCCCGATAGCGCCTTGTATAATCTCGTCATCACGCTGCGGGCCAAAGGCAACATCTCGGTGCCTGCGATGCAGCGCAGCATTCAGGCACTGGTGGACCGCCACGA
>JACDGC010000594.1:0-2263 GCA_013815535.1 Ktedonobacterales bacterium | reverse complement strand
AACTTTGGCACCGAACATCGCCGCCCTGTGCAGATCGTCCTGCCTGCCTTGCAACTGCCGATGCCCATTGACGACCTGACGATGATTCCCCCTGCCGAGCAAGAAGCCGAACTCAGCCGCCGGGGGCAAGCAGAAAGCGCTCTCCCCTTCAGCCTGACCCAAGGGCCGCTGCTGCGTGTGCGCTTTTTGAAATTGAGCGATACCGATTATGGCATCTTCTTCGCGTTTCATCACATCATCTTCGATGGCTGGTCGGCGGGCGTCTTCTTTCGGGAGCTCAATGAACTCTACACCGCCTATTCGCAAGAGCGCCCCATAGAACTGCCAGAACTCGCCGTTCAATATGCCGACTTCGCCGCTTGGCAAAAAGAATGGCTCCAGGGCGAGGCGCTCACCCAGGAAATGACGTTTTGGAAGGAGCATCTCACGGGCGCACCCAGTCTGCTGGAACTGCCCGGCGACCGCCCCCGCCCCGCCGTCCAGTCCTTTGGTGGGGGTCGCGAGAAATTCGAGTTTTCGCCCACCCAGACCATAGCCATCGAAACACTGGGGCGCAAATATAATGTGACGCCCTTCATGCTGCTGTTGGCAGCGTATGAGGTGCTGCTCACCCGCTACACCGGGCAGGCCGATTTCGTGGTGGGCACCCCCATCGCGGGGCGCACCCGTGTCGAACTGGAGCCCTTGATTGGCTTCTTCACCAACACGCTGGTGTTGCGGGCCAACCTCACGGGCGATCCCACATTCGCCGAACTCTTGCTCCGTGTGCGCGACGCCTCGCTCAATGCCTTTGTCCATCAAGACGTTCCGTTCGAAAAACTGGTCGAAGAACTGCAACCCGAGCGCAGCCTCAGCTATAATCCCCTCTTTCAAGTCATGTTCGCCTACCAAAACACGCCCGATCAAGACGTCAAATTGGCCGACCTCGACCTTTCGGAGATCCGCACCGAACGCATCGCGGCGAAGTTCGACCTGACGTTGACCTGCTGGAAAGAAGAGGAGCAGATCAAAGGAGCGATCGAATACAACTCGGATATCTTTGATTTGGCCACCATCGAGCGCCTCCACGCCAATTTCCTGACGCTCATGGCGGGCATCGTCGCCACCCCCGAAGCGCGCATCTCGCACCTGCCGATCATCAGCGCCCCCGAGTTGGCCCGCATCACCCAAGAATGGAATGCCACCCACGTGGATGTGGCGCTGGAGCGCCCCGTCACCCAGCTCATCTCCGAACAGGCCCAGCGCACGCCCGCCGCGCCAGCCATCACCTGCGACGGACAGACCCTGAGTTATGGCGAATTGGAGGCACGCACCAACCAACTGGCGCACTATCTGCATCGCTTGGGCGTGCGTCCCGACCAACCCGTGGGACTGTGCCTCAACCGCTCCATCGACATGGTGGTGGCGATGGTGGGCATCCTCAAGGCGGGGGGGGCCTACGTGCCGCTCGACCCAGACTATCCCGCTGAGCGACTGGCCTTCATCGCGGGCGACGCCCATATGGCCGCCTTGGTGACGGAGCGCGCCACCGCCACGTCATCCCCGGCCTTCGTCGGGCCACGCATCACCATCGACGATGAATGGCCCACCATCCTGCAAGAAAGCACCGCGCCGCTCAGCGTGCCGCTGCATGCCGACAACCTGGCCTACATCATCTACACCTCTGGCTCCACGGGCGTGCCCAAGGGCGTGCAAATCCCCCATGGGGCGCTCGTGAATTTCCTGGCGGGCATGCGCCAGCAACCAGGCATGACCGCGCAGGATGTCGGGCTGGCACTCACCAGCATCTCATTCGACATCGCGGGGCTAGAGATCTATCTGCCCCTGACGGTGGGCGCGCGGGTCGTGGTGGTGAGCCGCGAAATGGCCATGGATGCACAGCAGTTGAGCCGCATCATCGCGGATGCGGGTGTCACCCTCATTCAAGCGACCCCTGCGACGTGGCGCGCTCTCATCGATGCTGGGTGGGCGGGCGCTCCGCACCTGACCTTGCTGAGCGGCGGTGAAGCATTGGCACGCGATCTGGCCGATGCCCTGCTCGCCCGTGGCGGCACCCTCTGGAACATGTACGGCCCCACGGAAACCACCATCTGGTCCACCATTCAACGCGTCAGCGCGACATCTGAAGGCAGCATCGCCATTGGCACCCCCATCGCCAACACCCAAATCGCCATCCTGGATGCACAACTAGCGCCAGTGCCCATCGGCGTGCCAGGGGAACTCTACATCGGCGGCAACGGCCTAGCACGTGGCTATCGTGGGC
>JACDGC010000593.1 GCA_013815535.1 Ktedonobacterales bacterium | reverse complement strand
GCATGGGTTACTCCTCGGTTTCGTCGTCGCCGAATTCCATATCACCCGCACCCGCCAGCGCCACAGCGGGGCGACGCCCGGCAGCGAGATTGGGGCGGCGATAGGTTGGCACGGTGATGGCACCCTTCGGCAGGCCGAAGAGGCCCGGGTAGCGCACCACCCAGGGGAAGAAGCTCACCAGATCGCTCAGCAACGTGCGCGTCACCACCACGGCGGTGAAGAGCGACGTGACGACGCCGATCAGCAGGTTCGTGGCGAAGCCGACGATGATCGTCGCGCCGAAGTTGTTGCCGAAGTACGACAAGATCAAGCAGGTGATGATCGTCGACATGTTTGAGTCGCGGATGGAGGGCCACGCGCGCTTCCAGCCAATTTCGATGGCTGCGCTCAGTGTGCGACCCGCCCGTAGCTCCTCTTTGATGCGTTCAAAGATCAGCACGTTCGCATCCACCGCCATACCAATCGAGAGGATCAAGCCCGCGATGCCTGCCAGGGTGAGGACCGCGCCAATGAGCTTGAGGATCGAGATGACCAGCGCGGCATAGAGCGCCAACGCCAGGGCGGCGACCAGGCCGGGCAGGCGATAGTACACCAACATGAAGAGGATGACCAGACCCAATCCGATGATGGCGGCCTGGATGCTCTGGTTGATGGCCTGCTGGCCGAGCGTCGGGTCAATCTGCCGTTCACCGTTGAGCGTCAATGGCAGCGGCAGCGAGCCATAGCGCAGCAACTGCGAGATGCTGGTGGCTTGGGCCAGCGTCAGGCTCCCCGAGATCTGCCCCGGACCCGTGATCTGGCTCTGAATCGTGGCGGATTCGATTACCTCGCTATCCAGCGTGATCGTCAGATATTGGCCAATATTTTTCTGGGTATAGTCGGCGAAGCGATCCTTCGCCGCGCCCTGCATGGCGAAGTCAATCTGGGGCTGGTTGCCCTGATTGAAACTGACGCTGATCGAGTTCGGGTCAAGATCCGTGCCGGTGAAGACCGTCTTATATTGGCCCGGCGTCACTTTGGTGCCAGGGGGCACATAATTCGCACCCGTGTCGATGATCTCCAGCAGGCCCGTTTTACCGATGAGATTGAGGGCCTGCGCGTCATCTTTGATGCCGGGGATTTCGATAGAGATGTAGGTGATGCCCGATGTGGCATCTTTTTGCGAGGTCACCACGGCTTCGCTGACGCCCAGCCCGCCGTTGATGCGCTGCTGGATGTTATTGATGGTCGGCTGAATCAGCCCATTGATATCGCAGTTGGGTTTGGTGGTGGGGCAGCTTGCCTTCATCAGGAACTGAATGCCACCCCGAAGGTCGAGACCTTCTTTGAGCTTCAGATCATTCTGATAACCCAAGAACCCAAGATTCAGTGTGGCGTTGTGTGGCGCGATGGCGACGAATCCCGCCCCCGCTGCCAGCAGCAACACCAAGAAGCTGAAGATTAAGCTTCGTTGTCGGCGCATAGGATGCGACCTTTCTAAAAAACGTGTTTGGGAAACCATGCCCAAGATGAGCCAGGAACGAACGTAAGCGTGAGGGTTTTGCTCAGCAGTATGCGGGCCGGAGAGGGCACACAATGTGGCAGGCACACCACCCCAGATGCTACCCAATAAGGCGGACGAAGGGGCGTGGGCTACCAGGGAGGGGCGGTGATCAGGGAGCGGGGGTGCAGAGATGTGCGGGGATGCTGCGCGTCGGCAGCGGATGGGCCACGACCGCTATCCGCGTGATGCGCGTGGGGAAGGCCAACCAGCAGCATGCCAGCACCAGAGCCACCAATCCCAACAATGTTGTTGCGGGGGCTGGAGGGGCGGCATCGGTTGCCTGAGGCGCGGCGGAGGGTGGAGCGGATTCCTGCACAACAAGCGCAGTGGTCGCGCCTAGACCATCGCGCACGCGGGCCATGCCGATCAGCAGCGTCGCGCCCAACATACCGGGCACGAGTTGGCCGCAGACGGCGTGGTGAGGCGTGCAAGCGTTGCGCAGCAAGCCGAGTGGTGAGGAATCGGATGGACGCGCGTGCCCGTGCGTCAGCCCCAGACCATACGCCCCCAACACACTCAGCAGTAACACGCTGAGCGCGAGGGTCAGTGGGCGGCGGGTGAGGTTTCGCATGCGATTTAGCATCCTCTATAATGATGGGTGTATACATGGCAAAGCGACATTCATCCATATGTCGAGTTTAGTATACGCGATGGGACCACATCGCGCAAGAGCCCCCCCGATTTGGCCAATGCGCGGCGGTGTATTGCCATTCATACACGGGTGTGTTCCAATGCATCAAGCGCTCCATTTCGATGCTCTTGAGGTTCGCATGTTGCAGCAACAGTGGATGGCCAGCGTCCATCATGATGGTTCCCCTCGTTACGTCACGCCCCCACCCCACGCGCTTGGCCACACCGTGCAGTTGCGGCTGCGCGCCGACCTGGACGCGCCCATCACCGCCGCCTATATCCGCACCAGCCCCGATGGCGAACAAGAGTTGACCCCCATGCGCCGCGTCGCGGATGCGGGCATTTGCCAATGGTGGGAAGGCGAAGTGCGCCTGCACATGCCACGCAGCCACTACCGTTTCGTGCTGGCGACGCCTGCGGGGAACTGGACCTTAAATGCCGCAGATATCACCCGCCACACCCCCACCGATGCGCTAGATTTCACCCTTTTGCCTGAAGCCACGACGCCCACATGGGTGGCGGACGCCATCTTCTACCAGATATTCCCTGACCGCTTTTGGGATGGCGACCCCACCAGCAATGTGCAGAATGGAGAATACCAGTGCTATGGTCGCCCCGTGGTCGCGCGCGGCTGGGACGATATGCCGCAAAAACCGGGCACGGGCGAGGCGGGCGGCGTGGAATTCTTTGGCGGCGATCTGGCAGGCATCATCCAGCGGCTCGATTATTTGCAAGACCTGGGCGTGAACGCGCTCTATCTGACGCCCATCTTCACCTCACCCAGCAACCATAAATATGACGTGCAAGACTACACCCACGTCGACCCGCACTTCGGTGGCGACGCGGCCCTGGCGGACCTGCGTGCCGCCCTGGATGCGCGGGGCATGCGGCTGCTGCTGGATATCATCCCCAACCACACCAGCGCCACCCATCCCTGGTTCCTGGCCGCCCGCGCCGACCCCCACGCCCCAACGGCGGAGTTTTATACCTTTGGCGACGGGCCAGATGATTACACCGCCTGGCTGGGGGTCAAGAGCTTGCCCAAGCTGAACTATCGCAGCGAGCAGCTGCGCCAGATCATGTATGCCGGGCCAGATGCCATCATGCGCCGCTGGCTGCGCCCACCGTTTCGCAT
>JACDGC010000592.1 GCA_013815535.1 Ktedonobacterales bacterium | reverse complement strand
GTGTTGGCCGTCCGCACGGCAGCGGGATAGACCATATCGGCCTGGGTGACTTCGCTGGGTGAGGTGTAGGGCAACCCCTCGGCGCACTCGACCGAGTAATACACGCCTAGGTTGGTTGAAGTATCGAACCCCAAGATGCTGAAGAGTTCACCCAACAGCCGCGTATCTCCCGTGCTCACCTGATGGATGACATCGGGGATGTATTTGATGAAGGGCGATACATAGAAAACCTGCCAGACGAAATCATAGAGGTCGGCCCCCTTGAACAGGACCTTATAGGACTTGTTCGTGGTATCCTTCACCGCGACTTGCAGGGGATGGGTGTTGAGCCGTGCCACGAGGGCGGTGAAGGTCCCTTGCAGATTGGGATATTTCTTATTGCAGTTAGCGTTGGCCTGGCAGCCCGCGAAGAGGGTCGCATAGACGCGCGTGCGGGCACTGGCGACCGACGGCTGCAAGCGGAGCTGAGTTGGCACGCTGGAATCCAGAATGACACTGCGAACGTGTTGCGGGAAAGAACGCTCGATCTCAAGTGCCACCCGCGTGCCATACGAAACACCATAAATGTCCACGGCGGGGTAGCCCAGGGCCAGGATCAGGTCATGGACATCGGCGGCATTATTATAGGTGGTATAGCCACTGAGATCGATGCCCTGATGAACCAAGCGCGTGTGGCACTTGGCCATGGCCGTTTCATAGAGGGCCGCGCTTTTCTGCGGTGTCAGGTCTTGGTTGAGCAACGCGAGTTGCTGCGTGTTGACCTCGGGACAACTTAGCGGCGGCTGCGAAAGACCCGTCCCGCGTTGATCCACCAGGATCAAGTCGTGGTCGCCGACAATCGCCGCGCGATTTTTGGCGGTGATGGCCGCGCCAACATCCGCAACGATGGCGCCACCTGGCCCGCCCTGCAAGAAGATGAGCGGGTCTGATGCGCGATGGGCATCCACCGAAGTGAAGATCGCCACCGCGATGCGGATGCTTCGCACGGGATGCGCGCGATTCTCGGGGACGGTCAAGTAGCCGCAGCGCACATCACGCCCGGCGACGATGCCCGCACCCAAGGTGAAACCACACTTGCTCGTGGTGAAATGCGAGGTGGCGGCCTGCGCTGCCGCGCTCGGTTGCGCGACACTCATCCCGGCTGCCATCAGCAGGGCACACAACACGATCCCTCTGCCCAGGAGTTTCAGCATATTGACGATCCTTTCCCAATTCTGCGACATGGTAAGATTTACGCACATGCGGTGCAGCTAGGCTGCGCGCAAGGCGGCGGCCAACGAGGGAGGCAAGCGCGAAGTGGTGGCGATAGATAGCCGCGCAACCAGGCAATAGAGGGGTCATAACCACGGCATCCACCAGGCAACCGCCCACAGCAGCATACAGGCGAGATGATAGCACACAACACGGCAAGCGACAAGCGGCAATGATAAAGTCCTTTATGCGCTACGCTTGCGACGCCAATGCCGGGACATGTGGTGCATGGGCTGGCCAAACACGCCGCCACAGTGTATAATGGGTAGAATAAGAGTTTCATGACTGAGAAATGGGCGCTTCGTTCACGAAGCAGAGGAGCACACACATGTTTGGCATCGGACATTTCTGGGAACTGTTGATGGTCGTCGCGGTCGCGCTGTTGGTCTTTGGGCCCAAGCGTCTGCCGGAGATGGGCAATGCCGTCGGCAAAACCATTCGCGAGTTTCAAAAGAGCATGAAGGATATTGGCAACCACGACAACGCCACCGAGCGGCAGTTGCCCCCCCAGACCACGGTGGATGCCACCCACTCCGAAACTTCGACGCACTAGCCGTTGGCAGGCGACCCCTCACGCGGTGCTTGACCACATGCCAAGCGCCGCGTGAAATCATATTTTGGCATTCCATGAAGAGGCGCTTATGGCCATTTCCGACTCTGATTCTGGTCTCACCTACACCGTAGGCGATGAATATGATGAATATGCCCGCGAACCCGAGGAAGACGATGGCGGCACGATGTCGCTCATCGATCATCTGGCCGAGTTGCGTCGTCGCCTCTTCTTCAGCCTGCTCGCCGTCGTCGGCTTCACCATCGTGGCGTTCTTCTTCCACGATCCGGTGTTGCGTTTCCTGCAACTGCCCCTGGCAGGGGTATATAAGGGATTGATCGCGACAGGCATCGGTGAAGGCTTTACGGTCGTCTTCAAAGTGGCGCTGGGGGTGGGCATCGCGTTGGCGACCCCTGTGTGGCTCTACCAATTGTGGGCCTTCATCTCGCCCGCGCTCACCCGCAAAGAGCGCAAATATGCCTTGCCTTTTACCCTCATCGGGGTGGTGTTGTTCGTTGTTGGGTTGGGCGTGGGCTTCTTGACGCTGAAGTTCCCCGTGACCTTCCTGCTCCAATTTGGGCGCGATTCTGGTTTCCACGAGTTGATCTCGGCGGATAGCTATTTCTCGTTCATCCTCTTCTTCATGTTGGCCTTTGGCATCACCTTCGAGTTGCCATTGGTGATGACCTTCGCCTCCGTGGTCGGACTGATCTCATCGAAGATGTTGGCGAAGAACCGCTCATATGCGCTGGTGGGTTTGTGGATGCTCGCCTGCGTCATCACCCCCGGCGCGGATCCCTACAGCCCCATCATTCTGGGGGTTTCGCTGACCTTGCTCTATTTCCTCAGTGAGTTGCTCATCCGCCTGATTGGCAAATGAGGCTCCATTTCACCATGACTTTACGAAGCGAGGCCAGTGCCGAGAAGCGCTGACCTCGCTTCGTACGTTATGACAGAAGGTGGAATCATTTCCGCCCAAAGCAGTCATGTGAACTGGCATCATACTTGCCGCTGGGCAAGGGGTGATATTCATGTCTTCATTTCGGGAAGGATATACAACCATGCAAGACGGAACGAGCGCGGCAGCGACTCCTCAGGCCGCCTACACTGACCTCTACGATGAAGAGCGGAGCCGATTTCTGGTGCAGTATCCGCCCTTGCTCATCATCCTCCTTGGGCTGGGGGGCGTGCTCGCCATCCTCATCACTGGGTTTCAGGGATATAATGTGCCGGTCAGTGGCAGCAACCCAGTGACGTACACCTATCCCAACTTCGCGGAAGAGTTGTTTCACGAGCCGTGGCTGCTCTTCTTCTGGTTCTGCGCCCTGATGGTCACCATCCAATGGTCCATCTTCCGCCACCCCTTGTTGACGCGCCAGCGTGTGCAGACGCTGATCGCCACTGGCATCTCCATTGTGCTAGTCATCTTGGGATACTTCTTTCGGGGACAGTTGCAAAACATTGGCATTCAGATCGGCAACTTCATCAACGCGATCTTCCAGGTAAATATCAGCC
>JACDGC010000591.1 GCA_013815535.1 Ktedonobacterales bacterium | reverse complement strand
GGGCCGACCATTGCGGCTGCGTTGCTGGCGGGGTTGGCGCTGCATCTGACGGCACCAGCGCACGCAGCGGGGGCGGCGCATTGGTGGCCTTTGCTGATGTTGGTTAGTGGACTCTTCGCGGTGCAGCTTGCCTGGCTGCGACGCGGCACACGCGCGGGGCTGGCATTTGGTGCGGCGGCGGCAGAGGTGTGTCTGTCGCTGGGCGTGTGGCTGGCGGGGCAGTGGCCCTATCTGGTGCGCCCCACGCTGCGCGCGACGGATGCGCTGGTCAACGGACCCATGTATACTGCGCTGGCCATCACCCTGGCGGTGGGCATGACGTTGCTGCTGCCGCTGCTGGGCCTCTTCTACTATCTGTTCGTGATCCGGTGGAGCGGGGGCAAGATGGTGCAGGCATAGCCAGGATCACGAATTGCGCGTTTGACGTGGCGTAGCGGTTGCTGGCGTAACGCCTACGCCACGTCTCATATGCATATAATGAGGAAAACGATAGTGGAGGCCAGCAGAAATGGACGACACTGCGTCACAAACGGTCTTTCGCATTGGCCTTATCGGACACCGGCAGATTCCCGCGACGGATACCGTCGTGCATCTGCGTAATGACGCGCGGGCGATGTTTGCCGCTTGGCATGAACGCTATGAACACCTCGAAGTCTTATCACCGTTAGCGATTGGTGCCGATACGATCTTGACCGAGATCGCCCTGGAATATCAAGCAACGTTAATTGCCGTTGTACCTTTTAAGGATTATGAACAAGATTTTGCAGTTGCCGACCTCGAACATTACCGCATGATCTTATATCAAGCCCACGATATCCACATGATGCCCTTCAATGAGCGCAGTACTGGAGCCTATCTTGTCTCGGGGATCTGGATCGTCGATCATGCGGATGTCATCGTTGCGGCGTGGGATGGGCAACCGGCCCGTGGCACGGGGGGCACCGCTGACATCGTCGAATATGCACGCGAACGCGGCAAAGATATGCGCATTTTTACGACACCACGCTAGCGCAGCACTTGATAAACGAGAAGCACTCTGCCATAATGCGCCCAATGAAATGTCAACATCGTACATGTTCACAGAAAGGACTGGTGACATGACTCCCCAACCAACGCCATCCACTCAGATCGATCCATTTCGGGAATATCAGCTCATCGTCGAAGAAGCACGTGCACAGCGTGAAGCACGTGATAATTTCAACGCGCTCTATATCAATCTCATCACGCTCGTGTTTGGGGCACAGGGCTACGTCCTGCTGAGCAGTAATGACATCAATACCAATTTTATCTTGCGCGCTGGCATCATCGCAGGACTCAGCTTACTGGGTTTTTACCTCGCCGTCGCCTTAAAAAGAAATCTGAACAAGATCAACGACCTCAACCGGTTTCGTTATCGCAAACTGGAGGAATGGGAGGCTAAACTGCCTTTGCCCCCTGAGTTTCGCTACTATACCTCAGAAAATGCCTATTTCAGCAGCGAACAAAATTCCGCGTATAAAAATAAGACAACGCTTAGCATTCTTGTGGATGTGCCCGATGTGATGCGCGTCGCCTTTGTAGGCGAAGTTGTGCTCGTGGCGATATCCGCTTTCTTTCATTTTGTACTGCATATGGCAATCTCCCTTTCTTGAAGGATTCGGCATGAAAGGGATTAAGAGATAGATGAGCCAAGACCACCCGCCGCATATTTTCGTGAGTGTGGGGCACGAATTGACATCCCATCAGCGATATTTCGTTGATGCGATTGATACCTTATTGCAAACGCAGGGGTATATGCCAGTAACCATCGGTCGTACCACTGAGGCAATGGCGCACCCGCTCGCCGTGATACATGATGTCATGGTAGCCGCACGTGGCACCATCATTATCGCATTCGCGCGTCTAGCGGTACAGACGGCGGTGGAATATCCTGCTGCTTCCTTTGCCCGGCCCATCACCGACCGCACCCTGCCAACCGTGTGGAATCAGATCGAGGCTGCGATGGCCGCCCAGGCGCAGCTTCCCTTACTGCTGCTGTGCCAAGAGGAACTGCATTTCGAGGGTATTATCGATCCGCAGGTGCATGCGATTGTCAGTTTCCCTGCACCCATTACAAGTGAACTGCCAGAAAACATTTGCCATGCTATGCTTGAGTGGCTCACCCATTCGGTTCGGTGAGGTGATTTTCATGAAGGAGAAAAAGTGCAATGACTCCAACACTTCCCAGGAACTTCAATGATCATTTGATCGAAGAGTACAAGTGCATCGTTGAGCAGACCGGTAATCTCAGCGACCGCCGTCAGACTACCAACGATATCTATGTGGCCCTTAACACCCTCTTTTTGACGGGTTTGGCCGTTTTATTGACCACGTCCCATCTCATGAGCTGGTATCCGGCTATTATCATTGGCATCGTGACGCTCATCAGTTGGTTCATCAATTTTACGTGGCTGAGCCTGTTGGACCGTTATCGCACCCTCATCAAAGTACGCATTGATTACCTGAAACAACTCGAGACGCTTTTTCCGATAAAAGGCGCGAATATCAAACAGGGCATCTACCTCGAAGAGGAAGCCATCTATCAGCAGCGCGGCGCACGATTTGGCTTTACCGCGTTGGAGAGGCGCTTAGCGGGGCTATTCATTGCGCTCTACCCTTTATTGACCATTGGCATCGTCATAGCAACCTATTTTACCCAAAAGGGGATCATCCTGCCGCTGAGCTTCAATTGATGCGTCTGATTGCTTCATGCGACGGGTAACGGAGGGTGCCCCCTTCCCAGCCCTGCTATACTAGCCACGAGCAACGAAGACCGCACAGGGATGGTGCCAGCAGACGATGCATGGATGGCTGACCGCGCACGCACAACCGACCGCCCATAATCGGGCGAGTTTCACCGCATACCTGGGCAGCGCAATCCTCTTGGCGCTACCCCTCGCGGTCGCGTGCGGGTCGCTGGCGACATGGCAGGTGCATGGCGTCAACATCACCGCAACCGATGCCCTGGTGGCGCTGCTGGTAGCCGTGTCCCTCCGCTCACCCACCGACAATGGCGCATGGCCGACCGCGCGGCACGAGACGCTTCGCCCAGCAGTCGCCCTCACCCCCTATCGCGGCCTGCTGGTAACCCTCGTTGCGCTCATCGTGCTCATGGCGCTTTCGCTGGTGTGGGCAGCGGATCGGGTGCTGGCACTCAAGGAACTGCTGAAATGGAGCGAGGCGCTGGCGGTGCTGGCCGTCGCGCCGCGCTGGCTGCGGCGGCCCGGCATGGTCGCGGGCGTGGTCGCCATGGTGCTGGCGGTTGCCTGCGTTGAAGCCTGCCTGGGTGGTTTGCAAG
>JACDGC010000025.1 GCA_013815535.1 Ktedonobacterales bacterium | reverse complement strand
CTCGACTTTGGCACTTTTCGCAGAAGTGATAGGCTGAAAGACGACACATCGTCGTCTGGAGGCATGTTCATGGAGACCATTCCTGCACCGTTTCTCGCGCTCCTTACCGTATTTGCTCCAGCGTTTACGCGACCAACGTGGGAACATGCTTGCCTCTTACTGAAAGGCGCGGTGCTTACATCAGGACGCCGAACCGTGACCAGTGCCTTACGTGCGGTGGGGCGTGGAAGAGAGCGCCATTTTACCACATACCATCGCATCCTCAATCATGCGGTGTGGTCGCCGCTCCAGCTCAGCCGACTGCTCCTTACATTATTACTGACCACTTTTCAGGCGAAGGGGACCCCCGTCCTTTTGCTCATCGATGGCACACTCGAACGGCGATGGGGACGCAAAATTGCCATCAAAGGCCGATTTCATGATGCGGTCCGCTCACAATCAGGCCATGTGGTCACGACGGAAGGCATTCACTGGCTCAGCGTTATGCTCCTGGTCACCTTACCTTGGTGTGCCCGTCCGTGGGCCTTACCTTTTCTCACGGTGCCAACCATGTGTCCGTCGACGAGCCTCAAGTTGCAACGGCGTCATCGCACCATGCCGGACTATGCATGCATCTTGATTCGTTTACTCCGCTGGTGGATGCCAGATCAGGAGTTGGTCCTCATTGGAGACAGTGGCTTCGCGGTGGCAAAGTTAGGCAATACCTGTCGCTCCCACCAAGTGCGATTGGTGTCACGATTGCTCTTAAACGCGCAGTTATATGATCCGATTCCGCCACAGCGCCAAGGCAAGCCCGGAGTCAAGCCGAAGAAGGGACCACGTCAACTCAAACTTGATGCACGCGTACAGGATGTAAACACGCCATGGCAGACACAGGATATCCCTTGGTATGCGGGGCAAACCCGAACGATGGACCTCGTCAGCGGCACCGCACTATGGCATCGTGACGGTGAGGCACCGCTGCCACTTCGCTGGGTATTATTGCGTGATCCTTTGGCGAAGCTCGCCCCCTTTGCCCTCTTTGGCACCGATCAAGGACTCGCCTCTGAAATGATCATTGCCTGGTACATCAGTCGTTGGAATATTGAGGTGACCTTTCAAGAGATGCGTGCACATTTAGGCGTCGCCACGCAACGCCAATGGTCAGACCAAGCCATTGCTCGCACGACTCCCTGTTTATTTGGGTTGTTTAGTCTGGTTGTGCTCTTCGCTCATCAACTTCATCCCCAGACCCTGCCGCTTCGCCAGGCCGCCTGGTATACCAAGTCCGACGCCACTTTTGCCGATGCCCTGGCTGCCGTGCGTCGCGCCCTCTGGACGAATTCGCCAACCCTGCATGGCGCTATTGAGACCGCCGATTCCCCCCACGATGTGCTCTATTCCCTGCTCGATACACTCTGTTATGCGGCCTAAAAATGCCAAAGTCGAACTCAGTTTGCCCTTGGCTCATTGGCGAAGTCAATCCTGCCCACAGGGCTGCTCCTTCTTTGAGGAGCGAACGCACGAATGTGCGTAGTGGGAGGAGCGGTGCGGCCTGAACCGCCGCCATCCAGTTGTCGAGAAGTTCCCCTTTGCGTAACCGCACCATTTGACAGAATTGCTCCGCTAAATCACACATTTGATCAATCGCGGCGTCGGTAGCCCGCAGACGCTTCAGATACATGCGTTCACTGTGGGACCGGCACTCCGGCTGACGGACGACGAGGCTGGCGACCTGCACCGCTGAGCCGACGAGAGATGGGACCGAGACGGCCTCTGGCGATGCCGAGGGAAGGGCGTGGGTAATGCCCGATTGGGCGGCTTCCCGCCGCAACTGTGTCATGAAGCGACTCACATTGGACACTGAATGGGTATAGGCTTGGGCGAGCAGTTCGCGCCAAATCAGGTAGGCGTTGCGTACTCCATCCTGCCACCGTTGCCGAATGTAGGGCACAAACGGGTCAATGCTGCGTTGGACACGCATCCGTCGCACCTGGGGCGGGTGCGGCATCTGCAAATAGCGATACACGGTGGGACGACTGACCTGTACGTGCCGCGCGATGGTCGTCACATCTACCTGTTTTGCCGCCAGCGCATGAATCTGCTGATAGACGTACTGCCAGCGCGCCACGCGCGCCTCTGGCGCACTCGGCTGCGATGGCTCAGAGGGAGCTACTGAGGGGGCAGGAGGATGTGTGTGCCGGACTTGCCGCAGCACCTCACGCTTGGTGAGGAAGAAGCGTTCGAGGACATCGCGCAGATTCTGGAGCAAGTGAAAGCGGTCCAGCACCTGCTGGGCCTGAGGCAGCGCGGCAGTGATGGCTTGGGCAAAGGAACCGGCACGATCCCGACTTACGACCTGAATCGAGGGGTGAGCTCGCAGCCAAGTAGCGACGGTAGTGGCATCGCGGTTCGGCAGCAAGTCGAGGACGCGATGCTGTTCTAAATCCACGATGAGCGTCCCAAAGTGATGCCCTTGCCCTCGTTGTCCACGCCGAAAGGAAAACTCGTCCACGCCGATGACGCGAGCGGGGGCAGGCACGGGATCAGGCAGCGCCATCAGATGGCGCAGGAGAGTGGGTGATGACAATACGGGGTGCAGGTGGGTGGTCAGGCGGGCCGCACTACGCCCGCTCGTCGCCAAGGTGAGCGTGCGTAACAGGTGGATGAGCCGCATCGTCATCCGCGCCGAGCGCGGCAGCAGCGGGTCAAGGCGTTCGGCGAACACGCGTTGCGGACAGGTGGGTTCCCGACAGCGCCACTTGTGGGTACGGATCTGTAAGGTGACGGTCTGCCCGCTCCACGAGAGGTCCTGCGCACTGCGGGTGTAGCGACTATGCTGGCTCGATGAAGCCGTGTGGCAGCGCGGACAATACGCCGATGCGGCGCGCGAGGCCACGACCACGAAGATACCCGCCATCGAGCGGGAGACATCCTGGACAACGAGAGAGGAGGGCAGACCGAGCATCTGGGCAATAGGTAGCATGGGCAACTCACTGACAAGCAACTCACTCAGGATTAAAGTATCTCACATACTTCGCTGCCCACGCGCTGCACCAAAAGTGTTCATGACCCGGTATCCCGTGGCGAGGGCTGTCGCTGTAGTACTAGATTTATTAACCAGAGATCTCTTGCTCCCAGGTGAGGAGAAGTTCTTGCCACGGGGGCCAGTCACTGGTTGGTTCTCCGGCGGAACGAACAATATTTTGATCATCAATGAGACAATAAAAAGGGGTGTTCATAAAGCCAAGCGTGCGAAAAGTGGGGTTGTCTGGCAAAGGAGCGAGATAGACAGGATGCTTGATATGAAACTCCGCGATATAGTGCAAGGTTGCTTCACGCTCGTTACCACTGACAAATGCAAACGAGTACCCCGCTTCTTGGGCCCTTTGCGCGAGATGGAGTAACTCGGGCATCAATTGGCGACAGTGTGGGCATGTCGTGGTAATGAAGAGAAACACCATACGCGCTGCCGATAAAGAGGAACGCATGAAATCTTCGCCAGTGAGTGTCATGAGTTGAAAGTCAGGAGCCGCTTCATTTTTTCGCAATAAGCTAAGCGTTCCTGTCGAGGCCATGCGCGCAACACGGCGCGCTTGGAAAAAAGCGGCAAACTGGGTAAAGAAGAGGACATAGCCAGCAGCGGCGATGATAACAAGAATGTTTGTCATGGTGAGTGGGTTGAGTAGTTGCGGGAGGGAGAACACAAGAATGAGGATACTACCACCAAGGGCACACAAAATAAAGCTCGCGTTTCGTAGGATATCAAGAGCGGTAATGGCTTGCGTTGAGGCTCCAAAGCAACCACAGATAATAGTGAGCTTGCGCTGCAATACCGAGAAGATGGCCAGGGAAAAAGCCAGGAGAAGGAGGGTGCCAAACAAGAAGCCCCCTAGCTGGGTTTGGGGCGCAAGCAGCAGGAGCGCTGTCGCTAACTCAGCACATGGTATTCCCCAATTTAGTGGAGTGAGCCACCGCTCTGGTACGAGATGAAATCCCTCAACTGCATACCTGAAAAGGGTCATATCTCTGAATTTGTTGAGGCTTGACCACGCAAAAACCAGAATGAGAACGATTCGACAGAAGAGTATGAGTTCGTTCATGCGGCTTCTCCTAATAGTAGCAAGGCCCCTTGCCATTCATGAAGGAGCAGCATAAGAGGTACCTTCTTCATGGAACTGCTCCTTAAAAAAGTGCAGGTAACGCCCACCTTGTTGAAGTAATTCCGTATGAGTGCCGTGTTCGACAATGCGACCCTTTTCAAGTACGAAAATTTGATCAGCTGCCGTGACCGTTGAGAGACGATGAGCAATGACCACTGTTGTGCGTTGCTGCACCAGGGCATCTAATGCCCCTTGAATGGCTTTTTCAGAATGGGAATCGAGCGCACTGGTAGCTTCGTCGAGAATGAGGATTGCTGGATTTTTTAAGAGGGCGCGGGCAATCGCGATCCGTTGCTTTTCACCGCCAGAAAGCTTATAGCCACGCTCTCCCACGATAGTATCGTATTTTTGGGGGAGGCGAGCGATGACATCTTCGAGTGCGGCGGCTTTCGCTGCGGCGGCAATTTCCTCTTGGGTGGCATCTGGACGGCCAAACGCGATGTTTTCGCCAATCGTCATATGGAAAAGATAAGTTTCCTGCGTGACCATCGCAATATGGGCTGCAAGGTCAATGAGCGAGGCATCGCGCACATCGACCCCATCGATGAGCACTCGGCCTCGATGGACGTCGTATAGGCGCGCAATGAGATACGTTAGCGTTGTTTTGCCAACACCGCTTGGTCCCACAAGCGCTACCATCTGCCCTGGTTGCACCACAAACGAAATATCTTCGAAAAGCCGTTCATCCGGCTCATAAGCGAAATCGACATGCTCAAACTGAATTAGCCCTTGTATTGCCCCTAATGGGATGCTTGAAGCTTGCTCGCGAATCGTAGCTGGTTCATCGAGCAGCGCAAAAATGCGCTCAAATAGCGCACGCACGGCTTGCAGACTTACATAGAGCGAGGAAAGTTCGACCACCGGAGTATAGAGACGATCTAAGAGCGCGACAAAAGCGACGATTTCCCCCAAGGTAATAGTGCCAGGGAGATACCCTGCTTGCTGTAGCCCGCCATTAACATAGAGCAGTGCTGGCCCAATCGCTGTGACGAGACCAAACCCCAGAAAAGTCCAACGTCCTAAAAAAACCTGGCGAAGACGAAGGTCGCGAAAGCGCAGGCTGATGCGCTGAAAGCGTCGTTCGGTCTCGTGCTGACGACCAAAGGCTTTGATGACCAACATTCCGCTGATGTTTAGCGTTTCTTCCAAAAAGGATGTGAGGTCGGCAACAGCTTCTTGGGACTCTTGGCTCAGAGCCCGACTTTGTCGCCCGATCCGATGGGTCGATAAGATAAAGGTGGGAACAGTCGTCAGCGCTATGCAAGCTAGCTGCCAGTTAAAAATGAACATGGCGGTAAGAGCAATGATCAAGATAACGAAATCAGTAAACAGACCTAAAAAAGTGCTTGAGACCATCACCGTGACCCCATTGATGTCGTTGAGAAAGCGCGAGAGTACATCACCAACTTTTGTCTTCGTGTAATAATGCAGGGGAAGAGCAAGCAGATGGTGATATACTCGGTGACGCAGCGTAAACATGATATGTTGGCCCATTCTTGTTGTAAGCAGGGTTTGGACGAGGTTTAGCAGACTTAATACAAGCGTCGCCAGAAACGAAAGCAACGTAAAAATAATGATAGTACCAAGATCACGCCGCAGAAACCCTCGGTCGATAATGATTGCTACTGTAAATGACGGCACCAACCCTAGAAAGGCAATGAAAACGACCAAGGTAAGGATGCTGAGCAGGTGCCATTTATAAGAGGCATACAACTTTATGATGCGCCACCACATGTTCTGTTGCCGAGCTGCCATGATGTTCACTTTCCTCTACGTATATGAGCTTGTGGTTGCAAACCGGCGAGAACACGTTTTAAGAGCGCAATTGTTGCATCTTCTTTTTCACGAACCAACCCAAAGAGGCGATTACAATGCATATGCACATAGCTGGCTACACGTTCCGCTGGCAATGACGGGAGCAGGTCTGATTGAGCTAGGTGAGCTAACGCATCGCGATAGATCGCAAGGATGTGAGTGAGGATTTCTTCTTGGGGAATGGGCTGTTCGGGTTGCAAAAGGACCGTTCGCACGGCATTCCCATAGGCGCGAAAAATATCACCACCTGCCTGCCGGTCGCTGTTGCGCCAGTTACACCAGGCCAATTGTTGCGCCATGGTGAATCCCAAACCAAACAGCAAGCTATGAACGCTCAGGGCGGCAGTGGGTAATGCCGCGAAAGTTGTTTGCTTGTTGAGCCGGGCAGCGATGAGATCAGCGCAACAGGTGCTATCTATCTCGAAGACGCGCTCGGCCAACAGCATCCCGCCACAACCTCCATACCGCTCAATCTCCCGCTCATAGGTATCAAAAGCGAATGTGAGCAGTTGGCCTGCCACGCGCAAACCCTCAGCCCATAGGGCGCACAACGGTGCGAGGTGCTGAACAAGGGTGGTAGGTGTGCCACGAAAGCGCAGGCGGATATGCGGCTCAGGATCGGCATAACGTATGTAGAACCAAGCATCAGCCAGACGGCGGGTCATTACTTCCTGAATGAGGGCGCGTAAAGGCCCGGCGATGACTTCTTCCGTGAAATCTTTGCCGCCATATAATTTGAGGAATAGCCAATCTGACCCGAATGGCCGCATCCGTTCTGGGCTGTCAGTGGCTATCATCCCCTCAGTTGAGTCTTGCGGGGAAACGGTTTGGACGAAAGCATGATCCTTGAATGGCAATGGCTTGGCTTGTTTCGTCAACATCACGACAATTTCAGGAATGAAACGGTCGTTGTTGCGCGGCAACACGGCATGTAGAGGGCTGGGTAGCCCTTCCTGGATGGTAAGTTGGGTCGCTGGACCAAGTTTGCGATAGGTTTCACGCAGAATCTCGACGCAGCGGGGGTTAGCAAGATCCAGCAGCAAGCGGTGATCAGCATCAGCTAAGTAAACATATTGACCCACCTGCCATTCACCGCGCCATTGCTCAATCTGTTGGGCAAACTGTGCAGCATCTCTTGGCGTAAAGCGTTCCCGAAAATAAGATGTATGCAACTGCCATTGGGCGGGCGCGAAAATCATTTTCCCGCGTTGTAAACGTGGCAAAAAGGGCAACTCTTCATAGGGAAACCAGGTGAAGCGAAACGCCATCGTCTCTCGATCATGCCCTAATTCACCTAATAGGCGGACGAGCGGCGGCGCTCCAATGAAATTTACCATGTGGCCATTGTGAACGATGACTTCGCGCTGCTTTTTGGTCCACAGCAACGCGAAACGCCCATGGCGTATCCCAAGTGCCAGCTCATCAATGGGAATGACATGCGCTTCATCAACACTTGGTGTGACCCCGTAAGCAATCTGGTAAGGGCAGGTAGCGGGTCGGAGCAGCATATTGGCTAGATGGGGATCGCGTGGCATCGCAGCTAACTCGGCGTGGAGCCGTGTGGGGTCAGCGGCGCTGTGCTCTTTCACGTTCTGCCGAAGGGTGTCTCCGATATTGAGCAAACGCGCGAAGCGTCCAAAAGAATTGCCACCTTCGATGGCGGTGCCATTGGGGGAGAGTAGCACCTGAAAGTCCCCTGCATCAATGGCCTCTTTCGAGCTGGCGAGGATGCAGAGGTACATATCAAACGACCCCGGAACTTTAGCAGTGCGCAGATCGCTGGTGCGAATCTTTCGCAGGATCTCATCAGTCAGTTCGATCACGTGGGTCCGGTTATGCCACGCCTCTAGAATTAATTCTTGCAGAGCAAATCGCCGTATAGGGGCATCTTCAGCAAGGGTGCCAGGGACGGGTTTGACTGGTCCCAAGCCATAATTTGGATCGAGCACTTCTAGAATGGGCACATCCCGTGATTCACCATAACGTTCGAGAAATGCTCGGCGATATTGTTCAAGATAGACATATCCTTGTGGAACAGGCGATAGCTGCAGCAGAATCTCCGCTCCGGCGGTGATAACTTTGGCGACTTCACGACTGAGATGTGACTTGTGCAACGGTAAACTCATATCAAGTGCGAATAAAGCATCATGTTGTGGCGGAGTGGCCTGATGGTGCGAGCGCTCACCCGGGCCAGAGGACGGCTCAGGCAAAGAGGTATCCTCTGTGTGGGATAAGAAAGGCTGTATGATGGCATCACGCTCATGCAGCAGTGCCACGACGGCCTGCATTTCGGCTAGATCATAGCGGTGCATGTGGCGTTGCCAGTGTGCCAGAACATGGCGAACCTTGACAAGATACTGATGAATAGTCCCAGCCGCTGGAACCACTGCGAGACGTTCGATGACGTAGTCTATCGGTTCGCTCCCTGTTAGCGGTGGGCGCAGATCGCTGAGCAAAAACGTTTGCGCGATCAATTGTCGCAAAACTAATGCGATCTTGGATGGGTGAGTTGCGGGAAAGCATGCTTGTAAGTGTTCGACCAGCGTTGAATAGCCTGTCCATTCGCGGGCTTGCTGTAGCACCTGTGTTGTCACACGGGTAGCACGAATGGAAGCAGCTGGTGCGCCTTTCGCCAGGATGGCACCGCAGCGTTCGAGTAGATGCACGCGGCTCCCCCGCCATAATGCCGCCGTGTTCGCATGAAACCGCAGGGCAGGGTACACCATTGGTTGCACTTCAAGCACGCTGACAATGTGAGTCAGCCACTGCATATCGACCCGGACATGGAAATGGGGCGCGTCATCAGTCATTTCCCACTCGGTCGCTGAGCCCCAATGCCCTAGGGCACTTCCTGCCATAGCCCCAAACGGCGTGGGTCGAGTGGTCATGCGAATCAGATAGCGTAGGAACGCTTGCTCACGATGGGCGGCCTCATCTGCACTCTTGGCAGGCCGCACCAAGTCCCCCATCAGCGAGGTGCTGCCCGTTCCCGCAATGAAACGGAGCTTCATATCTCGCTCAATTAATTCCCTGACAGAGGTCTCGGCAAGTGAGAGGTAGGTCGAGATAGGCAAGGCAGGAGCACGCACCAGGAAGTAAGGCGCGATCTCGTAACGAGGGTGATCTTGCTCGGTGAGCACAGACGCGGATGGTGGGTGTTTCTTGGTCATCGTGCTGTCTTTCACCGTACCAATAATACGCGATCCCAACCAAGGGTCGTCGAAGTCGTCAGGGAAAGGAGCGCTAAGGCGATCCCTGGGGCACCATTTAAGAAACCAGGATCGTCGACGCGCTTTCCCGTAGCTTCAACATCGCAATAGGTCAGCAGCGCATGGTCATCACGGCGCGCGAGAAGCTCGCTGAGGAGCGCAGGTAGAGCGTTCAGGTACAACTGCGCACAGGTATCTTGCGCAAAACACGTGGTGATATGGAGCAAGCCGCTTTGTCCATGGCATAACCCCGGACCTACCAACCCCCGTTGCTCTTGCGGAGTAGCAAATACCACTGCCATGGCGTCATCTGCTACTTGGCACAGGTCGGCATTAGCCAGAGCTTTTCCGACCAGCCACAGGGAACGAGCGATCCCCGGCGCCCCGTAACACCAACCAGTGTGAAGCGCCGGTGGGGGTGCCGACACGCTTTCAGTGGGATCAACTGGGTAGAAGCTCGGCCACGTCATGCCCCAAGGACCTTGAACTCGATGGTTAACCAGCCAGCGAGCACCACGCGCAAGACTCTCGTCTAAAGACGCATCACCAAAACCGGCGAGGCGGGCGAGTGCCATCAGGGCTAACATGCCAGGCACCCCATGGGCCATACCGCAATTCACATATCCCCCCCGGTACAGGGGTTGCTGCTGCTTATCAAACAGGACTTGCTCACAATACCAGTTAGGGACGCCATCGCATTCTTCCGAAAGCGACACAAAACAAGCAAGGACATCAGCGAGAAGAGCCTGATTTTCGTGAGAGATACTGCGCGTGAGGAGATAAGTACCTAGGCCAGTCAATCCCGAAATCAGATCATACTGATGTTGCTCAAAGCCACAATGCTGTTCCCTTATCTTATGCACCATGACACGGCCATACGAGTGGATCTTCACCTCGAGCGAGGCAAGTAACGCCGTGTAACGGGATGAGTGACCTCGCAGAAGTGCCGTAGCAAAGGCTACGCCGACTAACCCACCAAACAAACTCGTAACAGAGAGTGCGGCGGGCCGACAACTCTGGATATGCTGGACGGCTTTGCTGAGATGGCTATGACCCAAATGATACCATTCGTCATTTTGTAAGACCCGTGCAAAGGTGGCACACACAAGAGCGAGGCCGGTGTCGCCCTGAGCGAGCGAGAGCGGATACCATGTTAGCAACTCTGGCATTGCGGATTGTTGAGGGGCCGCTTGCATGGCGGCCCTGAGCGTCGCCGCATCCTTGAGGCGTGCGCCTATTGCTAAAGCGGTCGCATGTGCCTCGGCCAGCAAAGCATGATCAACATATTCGCGATGGGGTAGCACAAGCTGAGGCATAAACGAACTCCCGTTGAGTGCATGCGATGAGGGATGACAGCAGGGGGCAAAGAAAAATTTTCTTGCCCCCCATTAGCCTAAGGAGATGAACTCAACAAGCGCAACAGTGTGTGGTGCGATTACCCGTGGTTGCGGTATAGGTCACACAGCAGTCGGTTGATGCCTGAGCAGTTGTCACATCTTCGAGCGGCTCATCGTCGCTCAAATGCAGTTCAAGGTCAAACTCATCGTTGGTATCTTGCTGACTAACGGGCATCTTGCTCTCCTTTGAGGTGTGCTGACATGTTAAAGACAGCCAGCAGGTGATGCAACAACGGCATCATGCATGAACACCGTTGCAGACGAGTATAAAGGCAAACGTTGCGATGATCGTCTGCATTGGGTATTATACCTATGGAACGAGGGCACAAAAATATCTTTGAGGTGTCAGACATGTGACAAATGGTTGTGAAGGGTGAGGTATGTGAGCGTTTATCATGCGCAAGGAGGACGATATGGAACCAAATCATCTGTTACGCCAGGCCCGTGAAGCTCAGGGATGGTCACAAAAAGATCTTGGTGACCGAGTCGGAACGAATCGCTTCACTATTTGCAGATGGGAACAGGGAACCTCATTTCCGACGCCACATTTTCGTCAAATGCTGTGTAAGGTGCTTGCGACTACCCCAGCCTGTTTAGGTCTGCTCCATAGCGCTGCTAAAGCACAAAGGCCGTTTGAACTCAATACGCCACCCGTAACAGATACCTGTGCGACTGTCCCCCACTTTTTATGCGGTATACCACCCTGTAAGCCATTGATCGGTCAGGAAACAATTGTGACTGAGATCGTTCAACGTCTGGTGAAGCGTTCAGAGCGAGTAGCGCTTTATGGGATCCCTGGCATTGGTAAAACAGCGATTGCTGCCCATGTCGCCCATGAACCCGCAATATGCCAACAATTTTCGGATGGTATCGTATGGATCTCCGCCGGCAAATATGGCGATGTGAGGCGGCGCTTATGTCAGTGCGCGCTCGCTTTGGGCATTGCCGTCCCTACGTATGCTTCGCTTGAGCAAATCCGAATGCTTGTGCGAACGACCATAAGTACCCGTAAGATGTTGCTCATTGTCGATGATATTTGGCATGATGACGCTCTCTGGATCTGGCTGCTTGGTGGCCCGCTTTGCAGCCACCTGGTGACGACGCGCTTTCCATGGATTGCTGCTCAATTTGACAGTCAATGCGGTTTGGCAGTGCCCCCACTAGAACCAGAACATGCGATAGCTTTACTTGAATGCGATATTCCTCGGCTGCTAATCTCGCCAGCACAAGCCACCACCCTCTTAACAACTATGGCGGGCGGGCTTCCGCTTGCGATACGGACGATGGGGTATTATCTCCAACGCGCGGCCATTTCTTTGCAGCAGCGGCGTATCAGTGCCGCGTTAGCGGTCCTTCACAACTCTCGCACCCGACTTGCCATCACAATGCCCTACCTTCCTGAGGAACACCCATCCCTTTTTGATGAGGGCCAATGTTTTTCGGTCCAAACCGCCATCAGTTTAAGTGTACAGCTGCTTAGTGACCAAGAGCGCGCGATTATGCATAAGCTCGTTGCCTTGCTACGCAAACCCGCCCTGTTTTCTGAAAGACTCGCTGCATCCTATTGTCGGGTTGATGAGTCAATGGTGCTCGACGCCTTAGATAGCCTCACTGATAAGGGATTGGTGCAAGCGTTAGCAGAGGATCGCTACGCGATTCATCCGACGATTGCCGATTATTTTCGTTTCGGTAGCGAGCCGATGTGATGCTAACACCCTTTTCTGAAGTTCCTCCTGACTCATTTGAGTCAGCGAAAGAAGGGTTAATGACTCAATTTGAGCAACTTCTCCGGCAACGTTTTGCTGGCGGAAAGGTTCCAACCAATATGCTCTAAGGCAAAAGTGGTCGAGGCGGAGTTTGTCCTCTGATCATCAAAATGGATACTGGTGGCGAAGTCGAATGTGTTTAACCGATAGCTTGCATCAACAGGAGAAAGGGAGAGCGGCGGGTCCGTGCGAGAGGGATCCCATCTTGCCAAGCGAGCAAACGCAAGAGGTTCATGGCCACCACCGTGGCGACATGCTGGAGATGGGTTTTGGCCAAGCCCCCATAGCGTGAGCGGCGTAGCCCCATTGTACGGGTCGCCTGCGAGTGGGTTCCCTCGATGCCCGAGCGCTGATGGTAGGCTGCCCGAAACTCTGGCGTTGTCTCACGAGCGCGTGCCGCCATCAGGGCTTGGGCTTGCTCGTGGGGACGGACGATCACGGTACGACGAGTGTGGCATTTTGCGGTCGTGCAGCGGGACACCTCGTCAAAAATCCTTGGAACTCCCGATCTTTTGCTGATTGAGGGTAAGGGGGAGATGAGAAAGGGGGATGCCAAAATTATACCAGAAACAAACCCTGATTTCAAGCGGGTTCGTGCTGTTATCCCTTGGTTGGTTAAAACCTCGATCAGCAAAATGTCGGAAGTACCAAATCCTTTAACCGCACAGCGTCATATCATTGTCCCAATCAGCCGGCGTTTCAGAAGGAAGCAATTGAGTGCAGGGTAGCTTTGCGAGGTGGAAGCTATTAATATGTCATCAAGGGGTAGAGGGACGGAAGCTGGTACTGTTGGTTTATTCCTTGGGTAATAGGAGGAAAACCGATCTCTTCCTTTGCCGGAGACACAGCTGCCGGAGACACAGCAGGATCGAGATATACTTTACTGCCATGAACATTTCTATTGTTGTGCAGGAGGTAAGTTATGTCGTTGCATTCCTCAGCCCACTCCGATACCGCTATTCCTGAAGAGACCATCCGCGTCGCACGCGCCGCGTTTCCCACAGGCACGCTCTGTATGCGATTGCGCGATGCCCTCGGTCCCATTTTTACGGATGAGCAATTCGCCGATCTCTTTGCAGTGCGGGGACGCCCTGCCGAAGCGCCCTGGCGACTGGCTTTGATTACTGTGTTGCACTATGTCGAAAACCTCTCCGATCGCCAAGCAGCGGATGCGGTGCGCGGTCATAGTGATTGGAAATATGCCTTAGGATTGGAACTCACGGATGCCGGATTTGACTATTCCTTACTGAGTGCGTTCCGCGAACGATTGGTGGTACACCATGCAGAACAGCGCCTTCTTGATGCCATTCTTGGAGTTGGTACCCAGCAGGGCTGGATCAAAGCCCGTGGCAACCAACGAACGGATTCGACGCATATTGTGACGGCAGCGCGTGCCTTGAATCGTCTTGAATGTGTGGGTGAAACCTTGCGGGCGGCACTCAATGCTCTTGCTACCCATGCACCCGAGTGGTTAGGAACACGGATGCCTCCCGAGTGGGTCGATCGCTATGGTCACCACATCGAAGAATATCGGTTGCCCAAAGGTGAGGCAGAACGGCAGGCCCGTGCGACCCAGATTGGTGAAGATGGGCAGGCGGTGTTGCCGTGGGTGGAAGAGCCGAACACGCTTCCTGAACTCGGGGCATTACCGGCCATTCAGAACTTGCGCCATGTATGGGAGCACCAATATGCTTGCGCCACTGAAGGCCTTCAGTGGCGCAAGGCCGACGATCTGGCCCCAGTGGGCCAACGCATTGATACCCCCTATGATCCCGATGCCCATTACAGTACAAAGCGGACGACGTCGTGGGTGGGCTACAAAGTGCATCTCACGGAAACCTGTGATGAGCACACACCGCATTTGATCGTCCATGTTCTGACCACCCCCTCGGCCGAACGCGATATTCAGCGAACCCTCGAAATCGAGGAAGCTCTGACGCAACAAGGGATTCCTCCCGCCGAGCATCTCGTCGATGCGGGATATACCGGGGCGAAGGAACTGTTGGAAAGTCAATCTCGATTTGGCATTGAGCTAGTCGGGCCAGTGCAGGCAGACGGACAAGGGCAAGCCAAAGAGGTCGACGGGATAACAACCAGAGATTTTGTGATCGATTGGGAGGCCAAGCAGGCACGTTGTCCCCAAGGCAAGGTGAGTACCCAGTGGTGTGAACACGGGCGAGCAGGTGGTCCCATGATTGCAAGCAAGTTTGCTCCCAAAGACTGTCGTGCTTGTCCCGTTCGCGAGCATTGTACCAAAATGCACGGGCGAGGTCGCACAATTACGGTGTATCCTCAGGAGAAACACGCCTGTTTACAGGCAGCTCGCCAGCGACAAACCACCGCCGAATTTCAGCGCCAATATGCGCAACGCTCAGGGATTGAGGGAGCATATGCCCAAGGGATTCGTGTCGCGGACTTGCGTCATGCTCGCTATTATGGAGCAAAGAAAGTGCAGGTGCAGCATCTCGCGACCGCTGCCGCGCTTGATTTGCTCCGCATGGATGCATGGCTCCAAGGCATTCCTTTGGCACAGACACGGATCTCCCCTCTTGCTCGCTTCAAGAAGGCTGCTTAATATACTATTACCCAAGGAATAAACCAACAGTACCGGAAGCTGTCATGAAGTGCAAAGTAACCAATTATTCGGCGTTCATTTAGTAGTGGAGAAATTTTGGTCGTTTGGCTCGTCAGTTCGCTCGCTATATGGGTGTTTTGCCTACCCCCTCAAAAACCTAACATAGCTGCCAGCTATGTTAGGTTTACCCCATAGCATGATGTCAGATATATTGGTGCTATGGCACAGTAATGACGACATCTCCCTGTTGGTACCCCTGGTCCACATACGGTGCGCCTCGACGATCGGCTCCAAGGGATGGCTTCGGTCTATAACTGGTCTGATCGTGCTCGCTGCAACGAGGTCTGCGAGGGTCATGAGATCCTCCCTCGTTGGAGTTGCCTCCCCGCCGATGAAGGTCCTGTTGCTGGTCATCCCTGCAAGAAGCATGCGTAGACGCAGTACCGGCGCGGCGACCGCTTGCAGATGATTCAGTGATCGCAGACAGCTGGGAAAGGCCGTCTTGCCGACCGCGTCAAACAGCACATCATAGCTCTCACCGTTGCGGGTGAAATCCTCTGTAGTGTAATCGATGACCTGATCGGCTCCCAACGATTTCACCAAGGCCACATGCGGCGTACG
Source organism: Ktedonobacterales bacterium (assembly GCA_013815535.1). Lineage (GTDB taxonomy): Bacteria > Chloroflexota > Ktedonobacteria > Ktedonobacterales > JACDGC01 > JACDGC01. Next base: position 415 of record JACDGC010000025.1, on the reverse strand, counting down.
GCACCCTCCCGTAACAACAGCCCCAAAGTGCTTTGCCAGCTGGACGGCCCACGTTCCGCCATGTACAGAAGAGCCATAATTCGCCGCTTCTGACGAATCATCTCGCCAACACGATGCCCCCTACAGAACCAACTCTGAGAACAAGCGATTTAATAGTGCCCCCCTATCCTCGCCGTTTTTGCCGTTGTTTGACAGATATCTTCGTCGAGCAATGTGATCTCACTGACTAACCGTTGTTTTATCTCTTGATCCGATGCTTTGTGGCGATGAATTGAGTCAAAAGCGACGGAGATATGGGGGATCTCCGGATTTTGGTGGCGCGCATTGATTCATGGAAGAAGTCCCCTGCGTTTAGCCGAAGGCCAGCGTCCACGTTATGGGATAGAGTGCCCCTTGCAAATATTTCTCAAAAACC
>JACDGC010000590.1 GCA_013815535.1 Ktedonobacterales bacterium | reverse complement strand
ACCCCCGACTGGGGCGATCTGGCCTCGCAGGCGGGCCATTCATCGCAGTCTGGCCAGGCTTTGGGCGGGTGGAAGTTCTCGAACACCAAGGATGGCGTGTTTGCAGACTACTTCCACGTCAATGAAGCCGACGCCAATATGGCCCGCATCCCCGCCACCGTCACGGATGATATGGCGGTCTATTGCGCGGACATGCTCTCCACTGGTTTCGCTGGGGCCGAGGGTGCCAACATCCCCATCGGTGGCACGGTGGCCATCTTTGCGCAAGGGCCTGTGGGGTTGATGGCCACTGCTGGGGCGCGACTGCGGGGCGCGGGGCAGATCTTCGCGGTGGAAAGCATCCCCGCACGCCAGGAACTGGCGCGCTTCTATGGGGCGGATGTCATCATCGATCCCACGGCGGGCGATCCGGTGGCGGCAATTCTGGCCGCGACGGATGGCTTGGGCGTCGATAGCGCCATCGAAGCCCTCGGCGCAGACATCACCTTCCAGCATTGCGTCGCCGTCACGCGCCCCGGTGGCACCATCTCGAACATCGGCTATCATGGCGACGGCGAGTTTGTGCATCTGCCGCGTGAGGCATGGGGGGTGGGGATGGCCGAAAAGACGATCACCACCGCGCTTTGTCCCGGTGGTCGGCTGCGGATGGGACGCTTGCTGCGCCTGTTGGAGCAAGGGCGCGTCGACCCCACACGCATGACGACGCACACCTTCCCCTTCGCTGAAATGGAGACGGCGTTCGCGGTGATGGATAAAAAACGCGACGGCGTCATCAAGCCCTTGATCGTTTTTGGATGAACTGGGCAAGGTGCCTGCTGCGAGCGGGTGCCAGATATGAAGCGCCAGCGTTACATTTCAGGTGTAACGCTGGCGCTTTCGCTGATAGGGGATTAGCGGCCAGCAACCGCCAGTTTGGTGACAGCGGGGATGATCTCTTGCGACCAGACCGCAAAAGCATCGGGATCAGTGACATTGCGCATGCTGATGATGCCAGTATCGAAGCCGAGGTCTGCCAACGCCCCGAAGCTGTCGATGGCCTGCTGTGGCGTCACGGTTCCTTCGCGGCCATCGCGTGCAACCGTCATTGAATCGAGCGAGGTCTTTTCGATGTCCGTGTATGGCCGTCCCAGCGCGTCGCAATGACCCTTGAGCACCGCAAGTTTGTGCGTCAGTTCATCGACACCAAGCCGCGCGAAGAGGTTGCAGGCGTCGCCATATTGCGCGACGAAACGCAACGTCTTTTGCTCGCCCGTGCCACCGATGAGAATCGGTGGGTGAGGCCGCTGGAGGGCTTGCGGCACATTGAGCGTTTGCGCCAGCTGATAGTGTTTGCCAGCAAAGGCCTTCGCCTGGTCAAGTTTGCCTGCATCTTGCCACATTTGCTGGGCAATTTGCAGCGTCTCTTCTAAGCGCTCAAAGCGCTCTTTCAACGGCGGAAACGGCACCCCCAGCCCCATATGTTCCTGTTCGTTCCAGGCGGCACCGATGCCGAAATAGGCGCGGCCACCCGAAAGCACATCCAATGTCGTCACTTCTTTGATGAGCAGGCCAGGGTAGCGATAAGTCACGCCCGTCACCATCGTGCCCAGTTTGATCGTGTTCGTCACGCCTGCGGCGAAATTAAGGGCCGAGTACCCTTCCAGCATGTCAGCGTCGGCGGGTCCGACGTTGCGAATCTGGAAGAAATGATCCATCACCCACAGGCTATAGAAGCCCGCCGCTTCAGCGTTGCGGGCGATGGCGGCAAAATCGGACCCCAGCTTGGTGGGGCCATTGGGCCAAGTGAAATTTGGAACCTGTAAACCGACGCGCATGATGCTCCTTTGTGCAGCTGTGAAAACACTGAACCGCCAACTGTTGCTCGCCAACCTTGATGCTGAGTGCTGTGTCAGCGATATCAGCAATGTTTGCTCGGCTCAACTCCCTGACACCAGATCCTAGCATTGTCACAACCCTTTGGTAAAGATTGGGCAGGTCTTCGGCAAGACAGTGACCGTGCCAGCCGTAGCACTGTTTTGCGCTAAGGCTGGCACATACGTCATTCGCTGGGTGCCAACAAGGCATTGAGACGCGTGACGAAACGGGCAGGGTGCTCTAATTGGTCGCCACGGCTCAGCACCGACTGATCATAGAGCAACTGCGCCCAATCGTCGAAGCGGGTGGCGTCCGTTTCGTCAGCGATGCGGCGCACCACGGGATGGCTGAGGTTGATTTCCAGAATGGGCCGAACGGATGGCACCATTTGTCCATTCGCTTTGAGCAAACGCACGAAAGCGGGATCGAGATCGCGTTCGTCGTTGACCAGGCAGGCTGGTGAGGTGGTCAAGCGCGTGGAGGCACGCACGGCTTTGACGGCATCACCCAAGGCGGTTTTGAGGCGCGTCAGCACTTCTTCGCCCGCCGCTGGCTGCGGTTCTGGTTGGTCTTCTGTCGTGGCAGGCGTCTCGATGCCCGCGAGATCGACATTGCCGCGCGCAACGGATTGGAAGGGCTTCCCCGCGTAATTCGTCAATGACGATTCGATGATGGCATCGATGGGGTCAGTCAACAACAGCACCTCGACCCCACGCTGGCGAAAGATCTCCAACAGGGGGGACTCGTTCGCGGCGGCGAAGTTTTCCGCGATGAGATAGTAGATGTGCTGCTGCCCCGTGGGCATCCGGGCCACGTAGTCATCCAACGCGACGTTTTCGGCGGGACCATCGCCGATGGTCGAAGTGAACCGCAAAAGCGGGATCAACACGTCCTGATTGGTGGGATCTTCCGCCAGACCTTCTTTGAAGGCCCGCCCAAAGGTATCCCAGAAGGTCTGATATTTCGTCGCATCATTCTTGGCCAAGTCGCCCAACGCGCCCAGCAGTTTCTTGACCGCGCTGGTGCGCATCTGGTCGATGATGCGGTGCTGCTGGAGGATCTCACGTGAAACGTTGAGCGGCAGGTCGTTCGAGTCGATGATGCCGCGCACAAAACGCAGGTAACTGGGCAAGAGGCGCTGCGTATCTTCGAGGATGAAGACGCGCCGCACATAGAGCTTGACGCCATGATGGCGCTCGCGCTGCCACAGGTCGAACGGGGCTTCGGTGGGCACGAAGAGCAAGAGGGTATATTCCAGCGTGCCTTCCATGCGATTGTGGATCGTCAGGAGCGGATCATCGAAATCATGGGTGATGTTGCGATAGAACTCGGCATATTCCGTGGGGGAGATGTCTGCTTTGGGGCGCGTCCACAAGGCCGAAGCGCGATTGACCTGCTCATCACCTGATTGCTCTTGGCCTTCCGCCCCTTCAGATGCCATGAAGATGGGGACGACGATGTGGTC
>JACDGC010000589.1 GCA_013815535.1 Ktedonobacterales bacterium | reverse complement strand
AAATACGGTAAGGAGCGCGAGAAACGGTGCAGGAATGGTCTCCATGAACATGCCTCCAGACGACGATGTGTCGTCTTTCAGCCTATCACTTCTGCGAAAAGTGCCAAAGTCGAGTCACTTTTGGTGCAGCTTGCCAACTCGACGGTCGTCTGGAACACGCTCGGCTCCTCTACGAAACCGCTGGCGCGCCCGCTTTGGGCCATGGTTAGAATGATTCATCAAAAGATGGTCTCTCTCTCCTGCGATGTGCGATTGTCCCTCCCACTGCCCACGACCCGCTCAAGGAATGTCAGCCGAGGCTTTGACACGTAGGGCTGTCTATGCGAGAGTGGAGAGAGCGGCTTCCCGCTTGGTGACGGACCCCAATGGCAATTTGTTGTGTCTGTATTCTCGTGGCATCCCTGGGCACGCAGATGACTAACCAGCCCGCGTGGGGGGACTGGGTAAGCGGATGTCATTGATGAATCAGACGAGCCATTAGCGGTAACCTGGTTCGATTTGAGCGAGGGGTAGGCCGTTGGGCCTGGGGGTGATGCGGGCCGGAGTGGCTCATTGCCGACAAAGGGTACCGCTCCCCACGCTGTCGTCGGCGGCTTTGTGTGCGGCAGATCACGCCTATCATTCCGGAGCGACGGGATCAGCGGCAACAGCGAGCGAGGTGCCGGGGTCGCCCGTTGATCGTTGACCAGACCGTCTCCGTGCCACACCGTCGTGGCATGTTGCATCCATTGGTTCAAGCAGTGGCGTAGGCGCGTCATTCATTCTGAGAAGCGGGCTGCCAATTTTCGTGCAACGCTGGTGCTTGCCTCCCGCGTTCTCCGGGTGGATGACTGATCCCCCGCTACGCGATTCCACCTCTCCCCAAGGGAGACGAAATCATCCGTCGTGCGATTCGCACCGCACCCTGCAGGAGATCACTAAGCAGGCCGCATCCCATTCACTGAAGGGAACACCCGACATGTCAGACCATCTGGGGTCCGGTGCGTCGCCGCACCAGCCAACCCCTTATCCCGAGGTCAACGCGCTGGTGCACGAACTGCTGATAGCGTTACATGCCATCCTCGGTGCTCAGGTGCAGGGGGTGTACCTCGTGGGATCGCTGGCCCTCGGCGACTTTCGTCCGCAGAATAGCGACCTCGACCTCATCATGGTCACCGTTGGTACCCTCTCGGATGAGGCCGTCACCCTCTTGCGGGACCTGCATCGGCGCTTTGACCAGGGGGGGTCTCCCTGGGCCACCCATGTGGACGCCGTGTACATCCCACACGAGGTGTTGCGCGAGCCATCCCCGCCAGCTGACCACTATCCCATTCTGGAATGGCCTGGGCTCCTGGCTCTGGGGCCACTCGAGAGTGGATGGGCCATCCAACGCTACATCCTTCGTGAATACGGCATCGTCGTCAGTGGCCCAAACTCCCGGTCCCTCCTCGACCCGGTGCATCCCGACGACCTGCGTCAAGGGTCAGCCACCATAGTCGAGCGGTGGCGCGACCAAGCTCACCATGACCCCGAGTGGCTCGCTTGGTTGAGCGAACCAGATAACCACACCTTTGTGGTGCTCACACTCTGTCGCGTGCTCTACACGCTCGAAACCGGTGCAGTTGCGTCCAAGCCAGCAGCAGCGCGCTGGGCGCAGCAGAAGGTGCCATCGCGTTGGCGGAAGCTGATTGGTCGCGCAGCAACCAGTCAGCTTACCACGGGTGATGTGCTCGACGACGAAGTGACGGATACCCTATCCTTCCTTGAATACACCTACGAGCACTATCGTCAGTGGCAAATGCCTTCGACCAACCGACCGACATGAAGAGGAGCGATTTGTCAGACAGAACCTCGGGCATTTTGACAGATCACTATGGCACTCCTGACCTCAAACTGCCGCTTACGCCAAAATTTGGCCATTTGGTCAGAAAATCATCCAGAGAAGCAAACCGAGGAGGGGATGTTAATATTAGGCTGAAACCATGGCGCACGTGTACGAACATGTCCGTTTTCTGGGGGCGCAACAATGATTCTCCCAGTGGGCTTGGTAGGCATCTTGCTAGCAGGTAGGTAGATGACCGCGACGAACGGTGGGTGGGAGACGCCCTGGATTGATGCGGCCCTCCTTGCGTTCAGCGGTATTGGGGGGTAGGGAGGCGGATGCATCGATTGCGGCCTCAACACCATCCAGCGCGCAGATCTTGGCCAAGGAACCGTGAGGGCCGTTCCATCTGAGACGTGTGGCCAGATACCCAATCCCTCCCTACGGACGGCGCTGGTAATGCTCGCCGTGGCGGTGATCTTTGTGATGACCAGTGAACCAGGCATGGTGCTCTGCCTGCTGACACGGGTCATCGCGTTGGGGTTCAGCATTTTGGGTGCCCGACTCTGGCTGCCTCGAAGACAGCGCCGCTCGATGGCCCTTTGGCGACAAGGCCACATTAACCCGGCACGCATTGCCGCTTCATCTCTGCGCAGTTCCGCCGCATACGCCTGCAATCGGCCCACAGGCGACCTGCTCAACCATAGTGATACACCACAAAGGAGACCTGTATGAGCGCTACTTACACTTTCGATGTCTTTTCCAGCCTCGACGGCTTCGGTTCTACCAGCGGGGACTGGGGTGGCTACTGGGGCAAGCAAGACCCCCAGTTGCTTAACCACCGTCTTACGCTTTACAGCACGGAGCAGCGGATGGTCTTCGGAGCGATCACCTATCGAGAATTTGTGTAGATGGTGGGAGGGATCACCGAAAATCCCAACGTGGGTGACCCCTGGGTCACCCGGATGCTGAGCATGCCGATGACGTTGGTGTCGAAGTCGAACACCTTGGAAGACCCCCTCCCCTGGACGAACGCAACCGTCGCGCCGGGTGACGCGGTTGAGATCGTCGCCAAACTCAAAGAAGAATCAGCCATCCCATTGCGCTCGCACGGCAGCCTGTCGCTGAATCGAGCCCTGATGGCCGCCGGTCTGGTCGACCGTGTCCAGGTGACAATCTTTCCGGTGATTACTGGTCAAACCGGACAAGCCCCCATCTTCCAGGGGGCTGCCGACTTCGATCTCGAATTGATCGAGTGTCGGACGCTCGATGGTAACATCCAAGAGATCGTCTATCGCCCCACCCAGCATAGGTAGTTTGACCATCCGGCCCTTTGCCACCCCTTAGGGATCAAAGATCTGCTCAAACGGCGTGAGCAGTTTTTGATCCCTAAGGGGTGGCGTTGTATAATGACCCAGAGAAGTTGGACAATGGAAGCGGCACTTCTAAGGGACAGAACGGTTGATGAGTACCGGAAGAAAACACTACACAGCGGAATTTAAAGCCCAGTTGGTTCAAGAGA
>JACDGC010000588.1 GCA_013815535.1 Ktedonobacterales bacterium | reverse complement strand
GCCAGCCCTATGAGGCCCTCGATCAACTCGTGGTGGAGTTGCTGCTGGGCGCGCGTTAAAGCGGAAGCATGGCCTGAATGGCAAGCGTGAACGGTGGGTGGTGGGGACTGCCCGCCGTTGCGTTGCAAGAAAGGAACAGTGGCATGGCAGATCTCTTGATGGGGTTGGACCTGGGCACCAGCGGCGTGAAGGCCCTGCTGCTGAATCCAGCGGGCAGTGTCGTAGCCTCGGCCTCTGCGGAATATCCCCTCTATCACCCCCAGCCGGGGTGGGCCGAGCAGCATCCGGCGGATTGGTGGGCGGGCACCGTCGCGGCCATCCGCGCGTGTCTGGAACGGGCAGCGCCAGCGGGATATGCCCCTGCGGATGTGCGTGGCCTGGCCATTTCAGGGCAGATGCATGGCGCAGTGCTGCTGGACGCGGCGGATGCCGTGCTGCGTCCGGCCATCATTTGGGCTGACCAGCGCACGGGGGCGGAGTGCGACGAGATCACGCGCATCGTTGGCCAGGAACGGCTGATCGATCTGGTGAGCAACCCCGCGCTGCCGGGCTTCACCGCGCCCAAGCTGCTGTGGGTGCGCAACCACGAGCCAGCGGTGTGGGCACAGGTTCGCCATGTCTTGCTGCCGAAGGACTGGCTGCGCTATCGCCTGACCGGCACGATGGCGCAAGAGATTTCGGATGCCGCTGGCACGTGCTTGCTGGATGTCACGCAGGGCACATGGTCGGCGGCGGTGCTAGCCGCGCTGGATTTGGCCCCCGACCTCTTCCCGCCCATCGTCGGGTCCGCTGTGGTCGCGGGGACGTTGACGGCGGCGGCAGCAGCGGCGACGGGGCTGCCCGTGGGCTTGCCCATCGCGGGTGGTGGCGCCGACAACGCCTGCGCGGCGGTGGGGGCGGGCATCGTGCAGCCGGGGCAGGCCTTGATCTCCATCGGCACCAGCGGCGTCGTGTTAGCGTATAGCGCCACCCCTTCGGTTGACCGTTCGGGGCCGATCCCCCGTGCGCATACCTTCAATCACGCGGTGCCAGATGCTTGGTATCTGATGGGCGTGACGCAGGGCGCGGGCCTGTCGCTGCGCTGGGTGCGCGATCAATTGGGGGCGCTGGAACAAGGGCAAGCCGCAGCCACGGGCCGCGATGCCTATGCGGTGCTGACCGATGAGGCCGCCGACATCCCCCCTGGTAGCGCGGGGCTGCTCTTCTTGCCCTATCTGCAAGGCGAGCGCACACCCATCCTTGACGGCCAGGCACGCGGCGGCTGGATCGGCCTGACGGCGGCGCATACGCGGGCACATCTGGTGCGGGCAGTGCTGGAAGGGGTGGCTTTTTCGCTGCGCGATTGCCTGGGGGTGTTGCAGGCGAGCGGGGTGGCAGTGACGGAGATCCGCGCGACGGGTGGTGGCATGCGCAGCCCGCTCTGGCGCGAAATCGTCGCGGCGGTGTGTGGCGAGCCATTGGTCCCGCTGGCGACGGAGGAGGGGCCAGCCCTGGGTGCGGCGCTGTTGGCGGGGGTCGCGGTAGGTAGCTACCCAGACATCCCTGCGGCCTGTGCCCAGGTGGTGCGGCTGGCGGCCCCAACCGTGCCCGAGGTGACGGCGATGGCCCGCTACGCCGATCTCTATCCCCTCTATCAGGGGTTGTACCCAGCGTTGCGGGTCACCATGCACGCACTCAGCTAAGCAAGAAATGCCCAGCTTACTTCGTAACGCGCTCCATGTATTGCCCGGTGCGGGTGTCGATGCGGATGATGTCGCCTTCTTTGACGAAGGCTGGCACCCGCACGACCGCGCCCGTCTCGACGGTGGCGGGCTTGTCGACATTCGTCGCGGTGTCGCCACGGACCGCTGTCTCGGTGGAGGTGATCTTGAGCGCCACGAAGGGGCTGGGGAAATCCACGGTGATCAATTTTTCATCGGCGTAGAAGAGCATCATCTCATCGTTTTCGCGCATGAATTTGAGGACATTATCGTCCAACTGCGTTTCTTGCACTTCGAGTTGATCGTAACTCTCGTTATCCATGAAATGATAGGTCTCGCCGTCTTTGTAGAGGTACTGCGCTGGGCGCGTTTCGGTGCGCACCAGTTCGATGGATTCCCCTGCGTTGAAGCGATTGGGGACGACCTCGCCCGTCTCGATATTCTTCATGCGCACCATGAACATCGCGCGCCAGTTACCAGGGGTGCGATGCTCTAAATCGAGAATGCGCCAGAGTTTGCCGTTGTGCCGGATGACGGCACCCTTTGAGAGATCCGTAGTATCGGCCATATTGAGAAAAAGCCTCCGCTGTGCGAATGTCGCTGTATGGATGCAGCGTGCCCGGTTGCAGCGGGCATCCACTACGCCCGTACCCCAGGATATCTCAGGGTAGTATAACACGCGCGCCCTCGCGCCTGCATCAAGCGGCTGGCGGTTGTGGGGGGCCACTCAGCGCGTTCATGAAACGCGGCAGGCGTCGGATGCCCCGCAGCGCCAGCGCGACCTTCGACAAGCCCCCCAGGAAGGGGAAGAAGACGAACAGGTTGAGGATGGCCCCCACTGTGTCCCCTTTGCGGCGGTCGGCAATGAAGTCGCGCGCGGCACACACTTGGCCCACGATGGGCACAAAGGCCAGCGCCGCCTGGGTGATGTAGCCGGCCATCCCCAGATGCTCATCGAAATCGCCGCGCACGGCACCGCCATAGATATCTTCGGCCAGGGTGTACTTAGGATGGGTGGGGGTGGTGACAGGCCTCATAATGACTCCTTGTGCCAGGGCGCGGTTGCCGCCAGTGGAATGGGTGGACTGTGAGTGGCGGTACTATTGTGTCAGGCCCCTCGGCATCTTGGGCAAAACCCGTTATAATGGCGAAGGGTTGGTACGGGTGCTCCGGTGCCCAGGAGTGCATATCGTGAAAGCGAGGAATCCGCGTGGACGCATCGACATCGGCCTCTGGTCTAGCTGCCCTCAATCGTTTCGATTTTACCACATGGGATGATGTCACCGCTGTGTTGGCAAAGCATGGCTTTCAATTGGCGCATCAGGGGCACGCCACCCGTGGCCCTGAGCAACTGTGGCTCATCACTTCGGATCGGGCGCAGGGGGTGACGCTCATCGGCGACACCCAACTGCTCTACTTCGCCATGGGCCTGGCGGCTGCCGACGAATTCCCCGCCTGAGCTTTGCGGCCTGCCAGCAGGGACGGGCACCCTTTTGCGGGGGACGCGAAAAGGACGAAAGCCAGCGAAACGCCCACGAGATGGCCTCGTTAGGTGTCTTTCCTGGCTGTTCGTCCTGTGCGTGTCTTCGCGTTGTCTGCATCCATTTGGGGCATGCCAGATGGC
>JACDGC010000587.1 GCA_013815535.1 Ktedonobacterales bacterium | reverse complement strand
TGCCTGGGTGGTGGCACCGTCGTCAACTGGTCCACGTCGTTCCGTGTGCCAGATGGCGTGTTGGATGAATGGGAACGCGACTATGGCCTCAGCGGCTTCACCAATGGCGAATTCGCGCGCCATTACGATGCCGTTTCAGCACGCGTGGGGGTGAATAGCGCCGACAGCAGCCCCAACGCGAGCAATGCCGTCATCGAGCGTGGCTGCACAAACCTCGGCTACCACTGGGGCGTCATCCCACGTAATGCCGACCATTGCGAGCAACGCTGTGGGGCCTGTGGCTATGGCTGCGCCTTCAGTCGCAAGCAATCGACGTTATTGACCTATCTACAAGATGCTGCGGACCGTGGGGCACGCTTTGTCGTCAATACTTCGGTCGATCGCGTGCTCATCGAAAATGGTCAAACAGTTGGCGTGGTAGCAACCACAGTTGATCCTGTGACGGGGGCGCGGCACCACGTGACGGTACACGCCACGACAGTCGTCATCAGCGCTGGCGCGCTCCACACGCCCGCGATTTTATTGCGGTCAGGAATCCGCAATCCGCATTTGGGGCGCAATCTCCATCTCCATCCAGTGGTGGCCGTCACGGGCTTCTACCCTGACCCAATCCATGCCTGGGAAGGTTCGCTGCAAACACGCTATTCAGACGAATTTGGGCACCCAGCGGATGGCTATGGCTATAAGTTCGAGGTCGCGCCGGGGCATCCGGGCCTGATGGGCCTGGCATTGCCATGGGAATCGGGCCAGCAACACAAAACCGACATGGCACGGCTGGGCTATGCCGCGCCACTGATTGTGCTAGTACGCGACCGCAACAGTGGACGTGTCACGCTGGATAAGCATGGCGAACCTATCGTGGACTATCCATTAGGCGAAGCAGAGCGGCGGATGCTGACGCAAGGGGCCATCGAAGGCGCGAAGGTGCATCTGGCGGCGGGCGCGATGCGCGTGGGCACACTGCACACCCGCCTGACGATGTTCGACGCTCCATCTGGCACCGCCCCCTGGCAATCACAAGAATTCACCAACTTTGCCCGCGACATCACCGACCGCGGATTAGAGCCGAACCGCACCATGCTCTTCAGCGCGCACCAGATGGGCAGCGCGCGCATGGCAGCGGATCCGCGCCGGGGCGTGGTGGGGGCCGACAATCAAGTCTTTGGCGTCAAGGGGCTGTTTGTGGCGGATGGCTCGGCCTTTCCCACGGCGTCAGGGGTGAACCCAATGCTGACCATCCTGGCGCTGGCGCACCGCGCGGCTGGGGCGATTCAAGCGAATATGTAACCCCTCCATCACAGGCTATAGAGCTGGTTGCATCTCGTTTTGGGGCATGCGACTTGCGGTATAGTTGCTCCATACCCATTTGCAATGGCGCAGGTGGGGACGACACTGTTCGTCGACCAAAGAAGGAGGCACACCATGTTAGCTCGTGACCTCATGACTCGCGATGTCATTTATGTGCGCGAAGATGCCGCCACGCGCGATGTCATCCGCATCCTCGCCGAATATGGCGTCAGTGGCCTGCCCGTGCTCAACAACGACCGCGAATTGGTGGGCATCGTCACCGAGGCGGATGTGCTGGGCCGCGTCGGCGCCGCAGTGACCGACATCATGACGCGGCGCGTCATCACCGCCACTGAGGCAACCCCCACTGACCAGATCGCCCAACTCATCACAGGCAACCGCATCAAACGCGTCCCCATTGTGCGCGACAATCAAGTGGTGGGCATCGTCAGCCGCGCCGACCTCGTGCGTGAGTTAGCCAGCCGCTGGGTCTGCGGCACATGTGGTGCCATCCATCTGGGCCAAATGCCCCAAGAATGTGATGCCTGTGGTGCCCCAGGCGCCATCTTTGGCCGTCAGATTGATCCGCGCACCGAGATCTCCGCGCGCTATTAAAGCACCAGACCAAGACCGGCATATCCTGATCGATTCTTAGGTGTGCCGGTCTTTGCATGGAAGATCCTAACCCCATGCGGCAACAGCGGGATGGATGTCATAGCGTTTCTTCACATGATTGGTCAACATAGGAAGCACTATTTCAAGACGCGACATCCTGGTGCCATTTGCCCGATCGGGCACTATTTCCAACCCTCTTGTTCAGTCACTTTCGCACCCTTGCCCGATGGCAACAGACGATTTTCCTGGCATCATTGTGTGTAGAGGCCCAATTGATGGGTCCAAACGCATCCGTTTTAGGAGGCTCACACATGGCCATTTCACCTTGGGCACGCCGCTTACTCCCTATGTTGTGTGCATTTGCGTTCCTGCTGACGGGGTGCAGCGGCAGCAGCAGCCTGCTGGTGAATCACACGCCCCAAGTGACCGGCACGGCAGGCCACTCGACCGCGCCGCTCCCTGGCACCGTGCCCCTGCCAAATCGTGCCGTCTTGGTGCAAGAATATTCAGCAACCCTCAACGGGAAGACGGGGACGGCCTGGCTCTATACCGTCATCGGCAACGGAGAAACCCCAGCCAGCGTCATTACGTTCTATCAAACGAACATGCCCACCAACGGCTGGACCACTGTTGCTGTTCCCCCCGAATCAGCTCAAGGGAAATATGGGGGCACCGCCATCGCCTATCAACAAGGCGGTCAATACGCCGCCATCGCCGCCGGAGTGAACACCCAATATCCCCGCGCAGTCGTCCTCTTGATCACCATTGCCCCTTAACACAGCGCCAATGTATGCGGCTCCCATCTAGGCAAAAGCACGAGTTGCTCGCGCCAGGGCGTCGGGCGGATGCTGCATAAGCCACGTCCCATGCCCTGGATCATCGGAGAGCAGATGAGGCACATCCCACTGCTCACCCAGCGCACCACGAGGTCACCCATCCATGACACTTCCTGCCCTCTCGGCACCCGTTGCCGCCCCACGGCGTCAGATACTCGATATGCTGATTCGCCGTGACCCATTACGGTCCCTGGCGCACTTAAAGCAGCGCTATGGGGATCGCGTGCGCCTAGCCATTGGCAACCGCACCATCTTGCTGCTCAGCCACCCCGATGACATTCGTCAGGTGCTGGTTGCCCAGCCCCAAGCATTCACCAAGCCACGCATCCGTGGTGAAAATCAACTCACTCGCCTCTTAGGCAATGGATTACTCACCAGCGAAGGGGAGTATCATCACCAGCAGCGGTTGGTGCTGCAACCAGCGTTTCATCGCCAACACCTGGCAACGTATGCCGAGGCGATGGTGCGGGCAGCCAATGAAGAAGGGGCGACCTGGCAAGATGGCGCGACCCTTGACATCGCCGCGCGGATGCAGCAATTGACGCTGCGGATCGTCGGCGAAACCCTCTTTGGGACGCGGATAGATG
>JACDGC010000586.1 GCA_013815535.1 Ktedonobacterales bacterium | reverse complement strand
CCAGATCTTTGGGCGCATGACCACCCTGGGGCGCATCGCGGGTGTCACCCCTGCCCATGCGCAGACCGCCTCGGAATATGGCGCGACGTTGGGGGCGCGCTTCCCCGATCAACAACCCGAGATCGAGGCCATCACCGAACTCTATGTGCGTGAGCGGTGGTCCCCCGACGCGCCCGAGCCAAGCACGTTGACCGAACGCTGGCAACGGGTGCGCGACGGCCTGGTGCGCCGCATTGGGGAATCGCTGCCCGCGCGGTTACGCCGCCGCAAATAAGGGAGTCACCCTGCGTTGGCGCATCGTGGCACAACGCCATAACTATAGCAGGAGCGGATGGCAACAACCATCCGCTCCTGTTCATGCGCATGCTGCTGGGCTAGGCTTCGATCCAATCTTCGTCAAAGAGGCCGCCAGGGGGATCGATGGTGACGACGCGGGCGGCGATATCGACCTGAGGCACCAGGGCCTTCACTAGGGGAACCAAGACTTCGGCTTTGCCCGGTTGGCGCACCACCAGCAGGTCTTGGGCCGTGTTGGTATAGACATCGGCAATGACGCCCAGGTCATGGCCGTTCACGTGGACGGCCCGCAAACCGATGAGGTCATGCACATAGAATTGGTCGGGGTTGAGGGGGGCGACCTTCGTGGCGGGAATGCTCACCACCAGATGGCGCAGGCCCTCGGCAGCGGTGATGTCGTCGATGCCCGCGAACCGCAACAGCACCACAGTGCCATGCACGCGTGCGCTCACCAGTGGCAGGGAGCGATGCTCTGGGCCTAGGTATAAAATTTTGTGGGCTGCGAGCCGCTCGGGGAAGTCGGTCTGGGGGGCCAGCTTCACATCACCCTTCAGGCCAAAGGTCGCAACGATCCGCCCCACCACCACCCAATCGGTCGGTGTGGGCTCAGGCGTGACGGCGTCAACCACGGGGTGCGGCGGCGCCTTTGGTCGCCCATAGCGGCGCTTAGCGGGCGGCTGGCTCGGCGGGTCCGGCTTGCTCATGAATCTCCAGCGCGACGTTGCGCCCCTGCTGTGCCCCAGCGGCGCGCAGGATGCTTCGCATCGCCTTGGCAACGCGGCCTTGACGACCGATCACCTTGCCGAAGTCCTCGGGGGCCACCGTGAGATGAAACGCCGCGTAATAGCGGTCATTGCGTCCCTCGCGGACCTGCACAGCGGTGGGCTGGTCAACCAGACCCTGGGCCATGAACTCGACGAGTTTGCGCAACTGGGGGCCGCTGGAATTAGGCCTTTGCAGCGGTGTGCTCCTGTTTGATGGCGGTCAGCCGTTCAGCGAAACCGCTGGTACGAAAGAGTTGGGTGACGCTCTCGGTGGGCTGTGCGCCCTTCAAGATCCAGTTGGCGGTGCGTGTCTCATCGAAATGGATGCCAGCTGGCTTGATCAGCGGGTTATACCAGCCCAGGATCTCGATGAAGCGCCCATCGCGCGGCGAGCGCGAATCTGACGCGACGATGCGATAGTGCGGCGCGCCTTTTTTGCCGACCCGCATCAAGCGAATTTTGACCACGAATATGCTCTCCTCAAGGTATTGCTGCTCGTAAAATATGCCCCATCAGCATAGCATACTGCTTTGCTGTCTGTCAATGATGCGTGACTTCGGGCTGAACGATGGGCTGGTATCATTCTTGCTTTTACCGTTTATGACTCGCGCTTGTGGAATGTTTGATCAGCCTGCCAGCCAGAAAGAGTGAATGACCATGATTCATTGCCCCACATGCGCCGCTGATCTCGATGATGCCCTTGATTTCGCCAGCGCCGCGCCACTGCGCTGCCCCCATTGTGGGCGAATGCTGAGTGAGCGCGAGATTCTGCGCCTGCCCGTTGATGAAGCGCTGCCATGGCAATCCAAACCCGCTTCCAATAAAATCTTTACGGTGGTCGACTCGTATCTGGTCTATCTTTAAGAGTCACCCATGGCTCAACCCGTGAGCCGCACATTGTCGATGAAAACCGTATTGTCGCCACCCGCGCTGTCGAGCCCCTGAAACTTGAGGGTATGGTTGCCAGTTGTCGTGGTGAAGGTGAACGTGACATTGTCATAGGTCGCTGTGGCTGGCTTGCTGGTGCCGATGAGCGCGCCATCGAGCGTGATGCTGAAATCCTCACCGCCAGTGTTGACGCTGCCGCGCTGTGCCACCGCAAAAGTCAGGGTATAGGTGACGCCTGCCCGAAAACCGCTGAGCACTTGGCTGATGCTGCCTTCCATTTGCAGCACCCCCACCTGCGTGCCCTCGGGGGCACTGGGATTCGCATTGGTGAAGGCACTCGCGTTCGCGGCGATGCCTGAGCCAGCCTGTGGGGTGGAGTCCGTGAACGCCCATGCCCCGCCTGGGGGATTATATTGATAGTTGCCCATCCCTAGCGCTGGTGTTTCGAAGCCCGCATTGAGGATGGCTGGTGGTGCCGGCGCGCCCTTGACCGATGTGGCGGTCGGTTGCGCGGGCGTGCGGGTGCGCGTCACCGTTGGTGTCAGGTGTGCTCCAGGGGTTACGGTTCTGGCCAGGGTGGGTGGCGGGGTGATGGCTGGCGTCGCCATGCCTGTGGCGAAGGCAATGGTGGGCACAGATGCCGTGTTTGGCGTCAGCGTGCCCCCTTTGCGCGGTGGCAAGATGCCACTCGCAAACACAAGACCGCCCGCGATGACAAGTGCCAGCGCGATGAATAGCGCGGGCCACGGCCCCCGTCGTCTGTGTTGTGGCATCACCGCTGTGGGGGGTGGCAACGATGGCAGTTGGATCGCTTCGTTTGCTGCTGCGATGGCCTCCGGCGCAACATCCAACGCCTGCAAGGTGAGTTCGATGAGGTGCACTGAAGTGAAGGTCGCGTCAGCAGAACCACCGATCATCGGAAACGGCTCCAAGAAACGCCAGATGCGCTCTTGTGGCACTGGTTCGCGCCAGATGACCCACATCCGTTTGTTGGCGTCGGCGGCGCAGGCATTGGCAAACCAGCGTGTTTGATTGCGCATGCGTAGCGACCCCAGGGCTTGCTGCGACAAGATGACGAGGCAGATGGAGGCTTGTGCGAGTTGGGGCGGGATGGCGGTGTCTGCCGTCTGTGAAAGAGGATCATCCTGGCTAAAGTCTCGCCCGACGGTCTGCAATGCCCGCCCCAGCTCTTCGCAAAAAGAACGGTCGGCCAGTGCGAAGCATAGGTAAATCTGCCCCTCCGCCACGACGCCCTCCATCCTCAGTGCTGCTGTGCGCGGGGCGCGATGTGCCCCGCACGTCTGTCGTTGGTGAGTATCATAGCAGCCATGTCAATTTTGGCTGAGGTGGTGGCGGGGATGCGTGCCAAGATGAAGGG
>JACDGC010000585.1 GCA_013815535.1 Ktedonobacterales bacterium | reverse complement strand
GAATGAAATATTCCGCGCCTGGCACCTCCATTGAAGTGACGGGCGTGCTCTCGGCTTCGGGTAAAACCGCCATCCTCACGGTGCGCGACCATGGCCTGGGTGTGCCGGTTGCCGAGCAATCCTTGCTCTTCGAGCGCTTCGTGCGGCTGCCGCGCGACCTCACCTCGCCCGTTGGGGGCAATGGCTTGGGCCTCTATCTTTGTCGGGTGCTGGCTGAAGCGATGGGCGGCAGCATTCGCGTCGTGAGCAGCGGCATCCCCGGCGAAGGCGCGGCCTTCGTCATCGAATTGCCCACCCCGGTCGCCACTGTGGCACTGCCAGCAGCCGTGGGGGCCAAGCCCAGCTAGCCGCGCAGCAGCCCTTTCACCTGGGCCAGTCGCTCAGTGAAATCGGCCCCATCATCGCAGCGCAGCGTCACATGGCCCAACTTGCGCCCTGGGCGCGGCGCTTTGTCATACAGATGCAGGTGTGTGCCGGGGATGGCGAGGATGGCCGTGATATCTGGCGGGAATTCGCCAAGGATGTTGAACATGGCCGCGTGGCCGCGCATGGCCGTGCTGCCCAGCGGCAAACCCGCCACGGCGCGCAGATGATTCTCGAATTGGCTCGTCTCCGCACCCTCGATGGTCCAGTGGCCTGAATTGTGGACGCGCGGGGCCATCTCGTTGGCAATGAGGGTTTCACCCACGCCAAAAAGTTCGATGGCCAGCACCCCAACGTATCCCACTTCTTCCATGACGCGTGTGGCGAAGCTCTGGGCCAACGCTTGGGCTTCGGGCGACAGATCGGGCGCGGGGGCCACCGAGCGATGCAAGATGCCGTCATGATGGCGATTTTGCACCAGCGGATAAAACGCCGTCGCGCCGTCTTGCCCGCGCACCGCCAAAATCGACAGTTCGCGGTCGAAATCCACGAACCCTTCCAAGATGAGCGGCACGTTACCCAGCGCGTGCCAAGCCGGCGCGACATCTTCCGCCGCGCGGATGAACTGCTGGCCCTTGCCATCGTAGCCCAGCCGGCGCGTTTTCAACATCGCGGGCAGGCCCACCTTGGCCACGGCAGCTTCTAACTCGGGGAGGCTATCGACCCGCTCAAAGGGAGGCGTGGGGATGCCCAGGTCGCGGAAGAAGCTTTTTTCGATGAAGCGGTCTTGCGCTGCCTGCAACGCGGCGGGCGGTGGAAACACGGGCACCTGCGCGGCCAGCCTCTCGGCGGTGGCGACGGGCACATTCTCGAACTCATAGGTGACCACGTCCAAGCCGTCGCGGAACTGCGCCAGCGCCGCCGCGTCATCATAGCCTTGTTCGCTGCGAATGCGCGGGGCCAGCGCATCCACGGGGGCCGTCCCTGGTGTGGGGTCGAGAAAGCGAAATTGGAAGCCCAGCGGATAGCCCGCCAGTGCCAGCATGCGCCCCAATTGGCCGCCACCCAAGATGCCGATAGTCGTCATGATCTTACTCCTCACGCGGGTCGGGGTGGTCCAGCACGGCGCGCGTCTGGTCGGCGCGGTAGCGGTGCAGGGCCACGCGAATGTCAGGGTCGTGATTGCCTAGGATGGCAGCGGCGAGCAAGGCGGCATTGATCGCGCCTGCGCGCCCGATGGCGAGCGTCCCCACGGGAATGCCTGCGGGCATCTGCGCGATGGAAAGCAGCGAATCCATGCCACTGAGCGCCTTGGATTCGACGGGGACGCCCAGCACGGGCAGCGCCGTTTTCGCCGCCGTCATTCCGGGCAGGTGCGCCGCGCCGCCCGCCCCCGCGATGATGACGGCGATGCCACGCGCCTCCGCTGTGGCGGCATACTCAAAGAGCAGATCGGGCGTGCGGTGCGCCGAGACGACGCGCACCTCATGCGCGATCCCCAGCGCTGCTAACGTCTCCGCTGTGTGCCGCATCGTCTCCCAGTCTGACCGCGACCCCATGATGATGCCAACCAGTGGCCCCATGATCTATGCCTCCGTTCGCGCTGTAAGTTGAGGGATGAGGGCATCTAGCCCCACCGCGTGCGATGCCTTCACCAGCAGCACGTCATGGGCTTGCAACGTGGTGGCACAGTCAGCCGCCGCCGCAGCGGGGTCGGCAAAGACGCGCACATCCGCCAGCCCCCCAGCCTGCGCCCCGGCGGCGATGGCGTCGCGTTCTTCGCCCGTCACCCAGAGCGTCGTGCAGCGCCACGCCGCCCGGCGCCCCAGGCGATGGTGTTCGCGGGGGGACCGCGTGCCCAGTTCGCGCATGGTCCCCAAGAAGGCCATGCGTCGCCCGCCCGCCTCACGTGGCCAGTCGGCGAGCAGATCAAGGGCGGCACGCATGCTCTCGGGTGAGGCATTATAGGTGTCGTCGATGATGGTGCTGCCCGCGATGCCCGCCAGGAATCGCATGCGTTGGGGCACCTGCACACGGGCCAGCGCCGCCGCCGCTTCGACCAGCGACCACCCATCGGCCAGCGCCAGGCTCAAGGCAGCGAGCGCGGTGGTGACCAGATGCCGCCCGATCAGCGGCGTCGCAACCTCCACCGCCTCGTCGCCGCGTCGCGCGATGAAGCGCAGCCCCTCCGTTCCCCGGCTGCCCACGCGGATCGCCCGCAGATCGACGCCTGGCAATGTGCCATAAGTGAAGACGGGGCAGGTCGCGTGGGGGATCATATCTCGCACCAGTCGGTCGCTATCATTGAGGATGGCCAGGCCATCGGCTGGCAACGATTCCACCAGGCCGCGTTCTGTGGCGACGAGGTCGCTCATCGAGGGGAAATATTCCAGATGCGTCGCGCTGACCGCCGTGACGATGCCCCAGCGCGGGCGCCCCACCTCGGCCAACTGGGCCACTTCGCCAGGACGATCCATCCCCATCTCGAGCACGGCGCGCTGATGGTGGTCGCGCAGCCCCAACAGGGTCAGGCTGATGCCGCGCAGGTCGTTCCAGTTGGCGGGCGTCTTCAGGATGTGCGCGGCGTCGTAGCGTTCGGCCAGCAGCGCGGCGACGGTCTCTTTGGTGGTGGTCTTGCCGACGCCGCCGCCGATGCCTACGGCGGGGATGGGGTGGCTGGCGCGCCACCAGCGCGCCAAGCGCACCAAAGCGGCATCCACATCGCGCACCACCAAAGCGCCCTGCCCGGGGGCGAGTTCGCCCCCCAGCGGCCATTGGCTGACGATGACGAACCGCGCGCCTTGTGCCAGCGCGCTGGCCACGAAATCGTGCCCGTCACGTTTCTCGGACGAAAGCGCGATGAAGACATCGCCTGGCTGCAAGATGCGCGTGTCGTTGCAGATGCGCTCGCCCACCAGATCCTCCGCGCCGACCACGGCGTGCAGCAACGGCCCACAGGCGTGGGC
>JACDGC010000584.1 GCA_013815535.1 Ktedonobacterales bacterium | reverse complement strand
AGCGCCTCCGCCAACTGGCTCAGGGCAGCGTCAGTGCGCTGAGAGACGATGAGATAATCGAGCGGCACGGTACGCATACGTGAGCTTCCCCCTGGCGCTTAATGGATGGTATCAGCATTGTACCATGCGAAACGCCGGGGGCCAGTTAGGCAAGATGACTAAAGAGACAGGGAACTGGGATAAACCGTCCTACACAAGGGCTTTTTATGACAAGATGGTCAGGCGCGATCCTGTGCTTTTCATCTTGTGGTCAGGGACCGATGATATTCTAAATCCATCACCGAGATCGATGTCCCCCGCGCGGATGCACCAGAGCGTTTCATATGCGGAACGCCTATGCAAGGAAGCCCCCGCTCTGCGATTCCCCGCTCCATTGTCGACCGGTGCAGATTATGATGGGAGAACCGTTCTTATGTCCAAACTACCTACCGACCAACACATTACTTATCAGTTGCAGTATCGCAAGTGCGGCAAGCCAACCTGTGGCACCTGCAAAAATGCTGCCGGTCACGGCCCGTACTGGTACGCCTATTGGCGCGAAGGTGCCAAGCTGCGCTCCGGCTACATCGGCAAGACGCAACCTGCCGGGGTCACGCCCGTGGCAGCGGCCCGCGCCGAGCAGCGGCTGGCCACGCACCGTGCCACCAAGGTCCAGCCGGTCGCCGTCGAGGCCCGCTAACTTCGCCTCATAAATCGTGCCCCCGCTCCTAGCCATCGCCAATGATGGGTAGGACGGGGGCTTTTTGTGCGGTGTCCGCCTTACGCGGCGCGGGGCAACGCGAACAGACGGGGTGGCGTGGTTGGCCCAGACTGGGGAGCATCGCTAAAGCGGAAAGCCGTGAGGCTGTGTTCGAGCTCTGCCGTGGCATGGGCCAGTTGGTCAGTGGCCCGGTTGGCTTCGATCATCTGCGCCGAGATCTCTTCGATGGCCGCCGAAACACCTTCGCTGGCAGCGCTGGTTTGCTCGCTGATGCGCGCGACCTGCACGATGGCGGCATTGATGGCCTGCGAGCTGTTGGTGATGACCTCAAGCTGCTGGGACGCGGCAACGGTGCGCTCCAGCCCCTGCTGGATTTCGACCACGCCGCTCTCGATGACCTCGACCGTTTTATGGGTAGACAGTTGCACCTCGCGAACGATGTTGCTGATCTCTTTGGTGGCAGAGGCAGAACGCTCGGCCAGTTTGCGCACCTCATCCGCGACCACCGCAAAGCCACGGCCCTGCTCGCCCGCCCGCGCCGCCTCGATGGCCGCGTTGAGCGCGAGCAAGTTGGTCTGCTCTGCGATCTCCGTGATGGTTTCGACGATGTGGCCAATCTCCGCCGAGCGCTCGCCCAGCCCCCGCACGATCTGCGCGGTGGATTGGTTGTTTTGGTTGATGGTCTGCATGTTTTGCGCGGTGGACTGCGCCTGCTGCTGCGAAGCGGCAATGACCCGCCCCAGGTCGTCGACCTCTTGCACCACCTGAGCGAGTTCACGGGACTGGTTGCTGGCATCGCTGGCGACGCCTTGCACCGTCTGGGCCACCTGCTCGGTCGCGCTGGTGGTGCCCTGCACCGCGTCCGTGATGTGCGCTGCGGTTTCGCTGAAGTTCTGCATCGTCTGGCGCACGTTGGTCAGCAGCGACCGCAACTGCTCCACCATATCCCCCGTGGCATAGGCGAGGCGGCCAAAGGCATCACGGCTGCCATACTCGCGGGTGAAACCATCCAGCGGGCGCAGATCGCCCCCAGCGATGGCCTGAATGACGGCGACGGTCGCATTGAGGGGCCGCACCATCAAACCGGTGACAAACCAACCGATGAGGAATGACAACGCCACGCCAATCATCACGATCACGATCATCACGACGACCAATTGATGAAATGACGCCACCGAATCGCTGCGAATCTGGTTCACATAACCATTCAGGGACGCCAGGAGTCGATCAAGCGTCGTTTGGAAATCGACGTAGAACTGATCCAGGTGCCCACTGAGGGCGGGCCGCAGCGTCGCCACGAACGCCGCCGGATTGGTCAGGCCAAGTGTGGCCAAGGGCCGCACATTCTTCATATAGGTGGGCAGATTCGTCTTGAAGAACGTAACGAATTGCTGCTCCCCTGC
Source organism: Ktedonobacterales bacterium (assembly GCA_013815535.1). GTDB lineage: Bacteria > Chloroflexota > Ktedonobacteria > Ktedonobacterales > JACDGC01 > JACDGC01. Next base: position 1,226 of record JACDGC010000584.1, on the reverse strand, counting down.
GGTGTGGGGCATGGTCAAATAGGTTTGCGCATCCGCCTGCAAGGCATCCAGCGACCGACTAAAATCGGTCAGCGTCTGCTGCAACTGCGTGGGGTCGGTAACGACGACCGACTGATAGGCATCCGCACTCACTGCCAGATAGTCCAGACGAATGGCATTGATGACCCGCACCTTCGCGATCTGTTGGGTGGCGATGTTATCCAAATTCGTCTGGATGCGGTTCATCCCCCACAAACCAATGCCCCCAATGATCACCATGATGATGGTCAGCAACAGCGTAGAAATGGCGAGTTTCGCGCCAATCGAAACATCTTTCAGGCGAAACGCACTACTTTGGGTCGGCATAGCTTCACTCCTCTTATGTTGGTGTTTGCCAGCAATCCATTGCATTGCACTGCCATAATCTCTCTCTATCGGCATATCTACCTCAAAAACTGAATGGGTTGCCAGGCTGTTTGGGTGCGGCCCCCACCCACTCGGGGCCAAGGAACGCCCGCATGTTGGCGATCAAGCAGGATAGCGCTTCATGCCATTCCCGCGTTATAATGCGCGTGCGACCGGCAATCATCACAAAGGAGCTTTTTTCTGCATGGCTACATCGACGCGGACGTTCGCGGATATCGTGTTCCCTCGCCCCCAGGCGCAGCGGGTGGGGCTGCTGCGCGATGCCCTGGTAGTCCTCGGCGGCACGGCGGTGGTGGCGGGCCTGGCCCAGGTGTCGGACCATCAGCTTCCGGTGCCTCACACCGCGCAGACCCTGGGCGTGCTGCTGGTGGGCGCGGCACTGGGCTGGCGGCGCGGCGGGCTGGCATTGTTGGCCTACGTGCTGGCGGGGGTCGCGGGGTTGCCCGTCTTCGCCAATGGCACGGGCGGGGCGGCAGCCCTGGCGGGCACGACCGGGGGCTATCTGGTCGGCTTCATCTTGGCGGCGGCACTGATCGGCTTCCTGGCTGAGCGCGGCTGGGACCGCACCCCCTGGATGATGGCGCTGGCGATGGTGGTGGGCAATCTCATCATCTATGTGGCGGGGGTGGCGTGGCTGATCGCCGCGTTCCACCTCTCACTGCGGCAGGCCTACCTTGGCGGCGTCCAACCCTTTCTCATATTCGATGCGCTCAAGCTGGGGGTCGCGGTGATCTTGTTGCCCGGTGCATGGTTCATTGCTGGGCGCGGCAAAGCTCGCCCGTAACAGGGGCAAAACCATCGCTGGAGCAACAGCGTGGGGG
>JACDGC010000583.1 GCA_013815535.1 Ktedonobacterales bacterium | reverse complement strand
GATGATGGCCCGCAGACGCGTGCCACTGAGCAGATCGTCTTCGCCCTCGCGCAGATGAAGGGTGATGGTGGTGCCACGCGTCGGCTGAGTCTGCGACGCGATGGTATAGGACCCCTTCCCATCCGACTCCCATAGGGTGCCGGATTCTGGCGGCAACCCCGCGTGGCGCGTCGTCAGGGTGACGTGGTCGGCCACGACAAAGGCGGAATAGAATCCCACGCCGAACTGGCCGATGAGGTGGGCATCACGTTGTTGATCGCCCGTCAGCGATTGCAAGAAGGACTTGGTGCCGGATCGCGCGATGGTGCCAATGTGGTCCACCACTTCGTCACGCGTCATGCCGATGCCGTTGTCGCTGATCGTGATGGTGCGGGCGGTGGCATCATAGGCCACATGAATCTGATACGCGGTGTCGCCCTCATAGAGCCGATCATCGCTCAGGGCGGCGAAACGCAGCCGATCAATGGCATCTGAGGCATTGGAGATCAGCTCACGTAGAAAAATATCTTTGGTGCTGTAGAGGGAATGAATCATCAGATCCAAGATCTGGGTCGTCTCGGCTTGAAAGTCGAGCGTTTCGCGTTCGCCAACGCTACTCATAGTGTTGATGCCTCCTCGGATGTACAAAGCATGGTGTGCACTCAGTTTTATTGTACGATCCTGTGCAGCGGCTAGCCAATCATGCCCCCCGGTTTTCGCGTCAGCAGGGACCAGGGGGCACTCAACCATTCCCATTCGGTGAGCGTCCTCTGGCCTTCTGGTAAGCGACCGCAAAGCAAGCCTTGGGCTACACCGCCACGGGTGTTTTACCTAGGGCTTCGCCCAAGCCATATTCGTGCGCGGCACGTAAATCCGCCAGCGAGCAGTGGGCTTGAGCGAAACGGAACTGGTCGCCACCCACGATGCCGAGTTGAGTCAAGGGCACGCCGTGCGCCGTCGCCAACTCCACCAACCCCGCGTAGTGTGCTGGGGCGACACTGACAACGACGCGCGAGGGCGCTTCGCCAAAGAGCACCGCCAGCGGATGGCTGATATGCTCCATGAGGTGGGCATCTGGGGTGATGCCCAGCCCAGCCCAGGTGCACCATTCCGCCAAGGCCACGCCGAGCCCGCCATCAGAGCAATCATGTGCCGAAGCCAAGAGCGCGAATGACTGGGGATCGGTCAACAGATCTTGCAAGGCCCGCTCTGCGGCGAGGTCCAGTTGGGGCGGGCGACCCGCAACGATGCCCTCCATTGTGGCCAGATAGGTCGAGCCAGCCAAGTCGACAGGGTCGTCGCGCCATGGCCCCAACAGCGCCAAGACATCCCCCGGTTGCCCCGCCGCGCTGGGGCGGGGTGGATGCCCCTCCAGCACGCCGATCATGCCGATGACCGGGGATGGATAGATGGCCTCACCCTCTGTCTCGTTATAGAGGCTGACGTTGCCGCTGACGACGGGGGTACCCAGCGCCCGCGCAGCAGCGGACATGCCATCGATGGCGGTGGCCATTTGGTAATACACATCCAGCTTTTCGGGATTGCCAAAGTTCAGGCAATTGGTCAACGCCGTAGGGGTGGCCCCGGTGCAGGCACAGTTGCGGGCGGCCTCGGCCACCGTCATCGCGCCACCATTGTAGGGATCGAGATACACCAACCGCCCATTGCCATCTGTGGCGATGGCGATGGTGACTCCCGTATCCTGGTCATCCTCGGTGCGCAGACGCAGCACAGCCGCGTCGAAGCCCGGCGCGATGACGGTGTTGGCACCGACCATGTGGTCATAGCTGTTCCAAACCGTGCGGCGGCTGGCCACATCTGGCGCGCTGAGCATGCGTTGCAGGGTTTCCCCCAGGTCGTCGCGTGGCTGCACCTGCGTCGCATCGAATTGCCACAGTTCCGCGATTTTTGGATTAGCAACACCCTCACGGATGTACATGGGGACATCATCCGTGAGGTATGCAGTCGGTATTTCAGCGGCGACGTTTTCTCCATCACGTACACGTAACACTGGTTCATTGATGACATGTCCGATGATGTTGGAATGGAGTCCCCATTTCTCGAAGACGCGTTGCACATCGGCTTCATGTCCGTCATGGACGATGGCAAGCATGCGCTCCTGAGATTCAGATAGCATGATCTCATATGGCGTCATGCCGTCTTCACGCCGCGCCACCTGGGCCACATCCAGGTCCAGCCCGCAGCCCCCCTTGTGTGCGGCTTCGACTGTGGCGCTGGTCAGGCCCGCCGCGCCGAGGTCTTGCAGGCCCACCAGCCAGCCCGTGTCGCGCAGTTCCAGGCAAGCTTCCATCAGCAGCTTTTCGAGGAATGGATTGCCCACTTGCACCGCTGAACGCTGGGTGGAGTTGGGGTCGCTGACCGACGCGAACGTCGCGCCGTGAATGCCATCGCGCCCGGTGCTGGCACCCACCAGCAAGACAGGATTGCCTGCGCCACCGGCCCGCGCGGGCAAGATGCGATCCGTCGGCACCACGCCAACGCACATCGCGTTCACTAGCGGGTTCGCGCCATAGGTCGCATCGAAATAGATCTCGCCTCCTACGGTCGGAATGCCCATGCAGTTGCCATAGTGGCCGATGCCGCCGACCACGCCATCAAACAGGTAGCGCGTGCGTTCGGAAGCCGGATCGCCAAAGCGCAGGGAATCGAGCAGCGCCACAGGCCGCGCCCCCATCGTGAAGATATCGCGCAAAATGCCGCCGACGCCTGTGGCCGCGCCCTGGAATGGCTCAACCGCGCTGGGGTGATTATGGCTCTCGATCTTGAAGACCACCGCCAAACCGTGCCCCGCGTCGATGGCCCCGGCGTTTTCGGCTCCTGGCCCCAGCAGCACCCGTGGCCCAGTGGTGGGGAACCGCTTCAAGAGCGCTCGGCTGTTTTTGTAGCCGCAGTGTTCACTCCACATAGCCCCAAAGATGCCCAATTCCACCGAGTTCGGGATGCGTCCGAGCAGTTCTACGATGCGATGATATTCCGTGCGCACCAGAGCCACCCCGCGTAAATCCGCATCGGAATACGCGGCATCGGCATGTGCCAAATCGACAGCCATCGGAAATTAGACTCCTTGAGGATCTGCGAAATTTTTTACCGCTTGAGTATATCATCTTTGTTCTTGAGTTCTTTGGCCTTTGCTTTGGTTGTCTCTACTTCGATTACTCCATTTTTTCTTCTTTATATTCTATGGCTATAGGAATAGGATACCACATACAGTCACTAAGCGGAATGGTAAAAGTTTTGGACCACCTGAAACGACGGTCCGTTGGTGGTGTGGAAATGGACTTCGACAGCAGCCAGTAAGGTCTCGGTGGCCGCCGGTAACTGGTCCATGGCATTCCAC
>JACDGC010000582.1 GCA_013815535.1 Ktedonobacterales bacterium | reverse complement strand
GCCGCTGATGCCAGAGTCGGGTTGGGTGCGCTTGACGCGCACGGTGAGCGTCACCGTTTGGGTCGCGCGGTTCGCGCCCTTGGGCTTGGTTGCGGTTGCCATCTGCGTTGCTCCTTAGAAGGAAAAGGGACGAGACTCACATGTGGGAAGCACTGCTGCTGTCTTCACATGTGGCCAGCTCGTGCCGTATGCCAGCCATTGGTGAGGATGGGGACCCAGAAAAACTTAGTATAACATGCTAAGTTTTTCCGTGGTCCCTGGTGGCGGGCGGCTTGCGCTAGTATTTGCGCTCTTTGGGTTGGAACTCGGTGATGACGACCGGTTTATACTTCAGTTCCTTCACCCCACCATCGTCGGCGCGATAGGCGAGGGTGTGGCTGAGGAAGCGCGTGTCGTCGCGGGTGGGGAAGTCTTCGCGGAAGTGCCCCCCACGGCTCTCTTCGCGGGCCAGTGCCCCGGCCACTGTCGCTTCGGAGCAATCGAGCAGATTGCCCAATTCCAACACCTCCATCAATTCGGTGTTGAACGTGTCGGACGGATCGTTGACGTGAATGTGGCGATAGCGCTCCTGCAATTCAGCGATCTTGGCGGCACATTGCTGCAAGCCCTCGGCGGTGCGCATGACGCCGCACAGATCCATCATGACGGTGCGCATCTCTTCGCGGATGCGCACTTCAGATTCGCCGCCGCCTGATCGCACGCGCTTGATCATGTCGCGCGAGAAGCCCTCGACATCGGCGGGCAGGGTGGCATGGTCCAGTTCGCCACTAGCGAGCTGCGCCGCGATGTGCTTGCCCGCGCGGCGGCCAAAGACGATCAGGTCCACCAAGGAATTGGTGCCCAAGCGGTTCGCGCCGTGGACCGAGACGCACGCGGCCTCACCCGCCGCATAGAAGCCTGGCAGGGGGGTGTTGTGCTCGTCGATGACGACCTGCCCGTTGCTGTCGGTGGGCACGCCGCCCATCGCATAGTGCGCGGTTGGTTGGATGGGCACCGGCTCGGTGATCGGCTCAATGCGCAGGTAGGTGCGGGCGAAATCGGTGATGTCTGGCAGCTTCTCGCGGATCTTCGCTTCGCCCAAGTGGCGCACATCCAGATAGACATAGTCTGAGCCGTCGATGCCGCGCCCAGCGCGGATCTCGCTGACGATGCTGCGCGAGACGATGTCACGCGGGGCCAACTCCTCCAGGGTCGGGGTATAGCGCTGCATGAAGCGCTCGCCCGTGTTATTCAACAGGTAGGCACCCTCGCCACGCGCCGCTTCAGAGAGCAGCACCCCGACGCGATAGATGCCTGTGGGATGGAATTGGTAAAACTCCATGTCTTCCAGCGGGATGCCCCGGCGATACGCCACGGCCATGCCATCGCCTGTGCAGGCCAACGCATTGCTGGTGACGCTCCACGCGCGCCCATAGCCGCCCGTGGCAAAGATGACCGCTTTCGCCGAGAACGTGTGAATCTCGCCATCCCGGATCGAATAGCCCACCACACCTGCGCAGCGCCCATCGCTGATGATCAGGTCCGTGAGGAAATATTCGTTGAAGAAGCGCACCTGATTCTTGATGGCAGTCTGATACATCGTCTGCAAGATCATGTGGCCGGTGCGGTCGGCGGCATAGCACGAGCGGCGCACGGGTCCTTCACCGAAGTTGCGCGTGTGCCCACCGAAGCGCCGCTGGTCGATCTTGCCATCGGGAGTGCGGTTGAAGGGCAGCCCCCAATGTTCCAGATCATACACCGCGTCGATGGCTTCGCGGGCGAGCACCTCGGCGGCATCTTGGTCCACCAGATAGTCGCCGCCTTTGACGGTGTCGAACATATGCCATTGCCAGTGATCTTCTTCCTGGTTGCCCAGGGCAGCGGCGACGCCGCCTTGCGCCGCGCCCGTGTGTGAACGCGTGGGGTAGACCTTCGAGATGACGGCGATGCTGGCGTTGGGGAGTTGCATCGCAGCCATCAGCCCCGCGCCGCCCGCGCCGACGATCACTACGTCAAACTTGTGATACGCCATGGTAGTAGCTCCTCAGAGGCTGAGGGATCGAACCCGAACAGCAAGCAAATACGTTGGCGTTGGTCTTCTTTGTCAGTCGTCGCGCGAACATCCCGCGTGTGACTGGCACAACGTCTCGCCTGCCTCGGATTCAGTATCCCTTCCGTGCTATTTCAGGTGCAAAAGGGTGTGGAAGAAGGTGCCCAGCGGCGCACTCCCCGCGTGGAACGAGACGATGGTGAGGGTGCCCATCAGCCAAAAGGTTGCGGTGACGACGCCCAGGAACGACATCCAGGCCAGCCGCCAGCCACGCCCGCGCACATAGTCATCCACGATGACGCGCAGGCCATTCATGCCGTGCAGCAATGCCAGCGTCAACAACAGCAGATCGTAGACGCGCCAAAAGGGGTTGGCATAGCGGTTGGCGACGAACTGGTATGATGTTTCGCTGACGTCATTCGAGACGTGCATGATCACCAGATGGATGATCGCCAGGAAGATCAGCAGCAGCCCGGTGATGCGAAAGAAGTACCACGAAAACGTCTCGAAGCCGGTGGCACCTGCCGCTGGCTTGGCATAGACCGACGCGCGTGTTGCAGCCATCTCAGTCGTGCTCCTTTAGCCGCACAGGTGGGCATGGCAGCCCTGAAAGACGGGCAGCAAGACGTAGTAGCCCATCGCCACAAAGCCAATCAGCGTCACCGCCAGCACGCCAACAAACATCTGTTGTTGGTAGCGCGCGCCCTTTGGCCAAAAGTCGATCAGGGTGATGCGCAATCCGTTGAAAGAATGATATAAGACGGCGGCGATCAACCCCAGCGAAACGACACGCACAAAGGGGAGCGCGAAGACGGTGAGCGCGTTGTTATACACCGTGGGGCCGAAGCCCAGAATGGTGATGTCAACGATATGCACCAGCAAAAAGAGCAAGATGGCGACCCCAGTGACACGGTGCAGCAGCCATGACCACATGCCCGATTGGCCACGATACATGGGCGGAATTCTCCTCGTCGTTGAGCGTTATCCACGTTTGGGAAAAAGGGTGCCAAGCACCCTAACTTCTCTAGCTTACCATGGGCTGGATCGTTCGTCCAATAACTATAAGAGCAATATCCATAAGTGGCGCTTATCATAAAATTGTGCCTACTTGCTGATGCCCTTGTCTTTACGAATCCCCTCATGAGGTCGTCATCACGACTCTAGCTAAAGAAGGCCATGTATGTTTGCACAGGTTCCTCCGCTTCTTTGATACTGGTGGCGAAGTCGAATGGGGCGTGAAATAGGATATGCTGACCAAGATGAAATCGCTCAAGGAGGTCAGCCATGTCCCTCAAACCCGATCCCATTCCCCCCATTCC
>JACDGC010000581.1 GCA_013815535.1 Ktedonobacterales bacterium | reverse complement strand
ATGCCCCCCTGGCCCCACTGAATGCCGCCAACTCCCTGACGTGACGTTGCTACTAAACGACTGCGCCACGGCCACAAACCACCGTCGTGCCCGTTCCACGTCGTCGACTTCCTCCCCAGCGCGCAGCTGCGTCAGACAGGTGCGCCATTCTTCCCGACTGTAGGGGGTCCAGGCCAATCGCTCCGACAGATCCATCGCCAGAACCGGATCGCGCAGCACGCGGAAGAAATGGACCAACTCGCCATCAAGGTCGTTGTAAATTTCCAGGGCGCTGGGCGGCTTGGCGAACAGCACCGCCGCCGAGCCGCCAAAAACTTCCACATAGGTGGTATGGGCCGGAAAATGCGGGATGATCCACGGTGCTAATCGCCGCTTGCCCCCAAACCAGGGAAAGGGTGCAGACACCATTACGACGCCTCACATGCCACGCAGGGCTGGCGAGTCTGCACCAGATGCCAGGTCTGGGTGAACATCCCCGCCCCGCTCTGCACTCCCTGCCACGCCAACAGTCGCGGCAACTTGTCCACGGGTACCGCACGCCGCGCACACACCATGCAGCGATACGTCACCTGGCCTTGCCCATCCTCGACCCGCGCCATCGTTCGCGTAAAGATGTATAACGCCATTGACTCGCCTCCTACGTCATGCAATAGCCACTCTCACACGTCGTGGGAAACAACGGCTCTTGCACCTCCGTGCCAATCACCCGCGCCAAGGGTCGCCCGTGCCCGGTCAAGTACGCCGCGTCTTTGCCAAAACGCGCTCGCTTCGCTTGGATCGTCGCCTCCAACGCGACGGCTTGGGCGAACAACTCCGGTTCATCTCGGTACATCGCCTGCCACTGGCGCACCTGATGAAAGGGACAAAACCAGCACGCCGACTTGGGCGGCACCGGCAGCCCCGCCCTTTCAATGATCGCGACGCAATCCTGGCGCGTGAGCCGCCGCTGGATGAGCGGGTACACGAGCGTTTCATAGGGAATGCCACTGGCGGTGCGCATACGCGTAAACTCATCCAGGCTAATGCCCAAATGCACGTGCGCGGGGGCCGCCCGCGTCGCCCCCTGCTGACGCAACCACCGCGCTACCACCGCAATCTTGAAGTGCGAGGTGCACCCCCGTACCCCTGGTGGACCCCCGCCCAGGTGCACCGGAATCCAATCCCCTTTTTTCGTCGGATTAACCACTTCTTCCAACAACGTCGGCGTCGAGCCATCACGCTTGCGGCGGCGTAGTTCGAGCAAGGTCAAGTGATGGGCCTGGGCATACGGGAGTGCCACTTCTCGGACATAGCGCAACGTCGCGGGATGTTCGGAATCATCACCCACGTTCGCAAATAAAAAGGTACTCATGGCGAAGTCACCTTGCGCCGCGAGCACCAGAGCAGCGGTACTTTGCACACCGCCGCCAAAGCTAAATACGTCAAGCATCCGTTACCCTCCTTGCCCAAAGAACCACAGACCCCGCCGCTTGCGTTTCGGCAACGGCTTCACCGGACGCACCACCTGCACGCCGGGGGTCTGCCCCTGTTTCGCCTTGTAGGCCAAGCACCGCTGCTGGTACCAGCGTTCAATACGTGGCAACGCCCGTGTATATTGCTGCTCTGAGAGACCGCCACAGGCCAACGTTTCCGCCAGGCGCACCCCTTTGAGCAGCGAGCGCCAGACCCATTCCCGCTGGGCATCCGTCAGGTCGTCGAGTCGGTCCCCGCGCACCGCGCGCACCCGCCAACCGTCCACCACGTCGGGCGATGTGCGCGGATGTGTCTGTTTCCCCATCTATCGACCCTCCTTGAGCAGTCCATCGTGCAGGGCCACCCGCAGCGCAGGGATGCCCAAAATGACCAGCAACGCGAGGAAGCCCCACACCGGAGCATGGGCGAGCACCGCAAGGCCGGCCACCACCCAGGCACCGTACCAGAGCCGCCGCACCGCGACAAACAGCCCACTCCGCCAGCCATGCAGCCGTGCTACCAACCAATACGCTTGCCACGCCCCAAACAGGGACGCCCCCAGCGTCGCCACCAGCAAATCTTGCACAAACGTGAACACAGAACACGCTCCCTTCCTCCTAAAAAGGGGCTGCACCCCCTTGCCACAAATCGTGCTGGCCATCCTCAGGAACGCAGCACGTACAGGAACAGGGACCCATTGGACAGTGTGATCGCTGTCCACAGCAGCGCACTCGCCCGCAATGTCGGCTGCATCGTCGGCGGAGCCTTGGCCGCCAACCGTGCCCACCGCCACGCCACCACCGCCGTAATCACCATCGGCACCGCTGCCAAAACGACCGTCAAAACATGCTCCATCGTTGCCTACCTCGCACCCCAGAAAACGGCACCCTCCCAGAAAGGAGAGCGCCCCTGACCAACACCCTAAAACAGACGGTTAGATCTGCCCACGTTCCTGGCGACGCGCCCGCCGTTCGGCCCAGGTGCCCACCACCACCAGCACGACCAAGCCGCCGAGCGCCGCCCAAATGAGCCACACCCACCCGAGCAGCGCCCCCAGCCAGAACGCCCCCATCCCCGCCAACGTCAGAATCATGCACGCCCCCGACACGGCATCCAGGCGCAACCCGCGTCGCATGTCGATGCAATACGCCATCACCGCCAAGAGCACCATCAGCAGGCTAAAGATGGCCATCACCCATGCCGCCATCGTCTGACTGAAACCAAACATCCGGTCCCTCTTTTCCCATAAAAAGGGGCACCATCCTCATGGGTGGTGCCCGTAACGCTTGCCTACTTCTTGTTCGCCGCCTTGAATTGCTGACGGATTTGCTTCACCCGCTCCGCTAATGCCCCCTCCGTCATCCCCGTCAGGTCTTGTAATTGGGGCCAGCGGCGCTTTTCGGTCAGCGACACCCACACCCGGTTCATGTCATCGCGCGTCAGCCCCGCCAGGGGGTAGCCTTCATGAATCATCCGCGCCCGTAACGCATCCATCTCTGGGGGCGTCCGTCGCGCCGACCGCGCCGAGGAAGAAGAGGGGGCTTGGTCATCGCCCGTCGCGTCTTCCTCCTCATCCACGAAGGTCACTGAGGGTCCGCCGCTGCCACCGACGCCTCCGGCCCTGCGTCAGCCTGATCGGGTTGCGCACCGCGCCAGAACGCCCGTCCCGTCTGCGCCACCCCCTTGGCCCGCGCCGCGTTGAGCCGCGCTTGCTTTTCGGCATGCAGGATCTTGCGATCCATCTCCATCTCCTCATCTTGCAAGTCCGCGCTCGATACCCGCGCCTTGCGCTGCTGGCTGAACCCATACGACAGCGAGGCGAAGGGCAAAACGAACGACACCACCAATAAGGTGGGGGAGATCGCCGCATTCCCCGGTTGCCCCATCGCGGCTAGGAGCGCAT
>JACDGC010000580.1 GCA_013815535.1 Ktedonobacterales bacterium | reverse complement strand
ATGCGCGAAAGTGCCCGCGTTGATCATCCGTCCCGAAGGGGTCCCTTTCCCCGACCTACCCCGTTACACACCCTTGACCATAGCACTCCTCTTCGCACCTCCGCTCGCGCAGGCGGCCATGCTGCAACCCTGCGTGCGCCTGGCGCAGTCGTTCGACGCCGACCTCCTGTTGGTGGGCGAACATAGCCCCCAGGCTGGTGAGGACGCGCGCAGCTATGCCGCCCTCAGCGCCGTGGCACGCGAGATCGAGCAGAGCGGCATCGCGGTGTCGCGGATGTTGACCCATGCCCCCGTTGCCAGCCAACTCGCCACGCTTGTGCACACCCAACAGCTTGCCATCATCGCGCTGCCGCTCCCACTGGCGGGCACCACTGCCGCCATCAGCACGATCTTGCGTGATGTGAACGCACCGACACTGCTCTTTCATCCCGAGGCAGCAGGATGACAGGGTGAGCCAAAGGCGCAGATGGCAATGACCATCTGCGCCTCCGTTTGATCGCGCACAATAACGAAGCCGCTTACGCATCCCATAATGCGTGAGCGGCTTCGTTGTGGGAGAGACTATGGCTCGACGTGGGCCATGTGGATGGGCGCGGGCGCTTGCACCACTTCCGCCGGGGGATGCACGACCATCATCGGCGTCACAAGGTGATGCAGCACGCCCAGGGTGATGCTGCCGTCGCGCATCTGGGCCAAGCCCGTGCGGCCATGCGTGGCAATGGTCACGAGATCGGTCTGGAACTCTTGCGCGATGGCGGCAATGCTGGGGGCGACCTCACCCCAGGCGATGCTTTCCTGCATGGTGATCCCTTGGGCTTCGCCGAGGGCGCGCACCCGCGCAAAGTAGGCTTGCGTCTCGTCCACGAGCATCCGGTCGGTGGGGGTGGAGCCTTGATGGGGGGGAAGCACCCGCAACACGCGGATGGCTCCGCGCACCTGCTTCGCCAGTCCCATGGCTGGGGCCAGTGCCGACTCAGCCATGGGTGTGCCATCGAGCGGCACGAGAATCGTCAGGGGTTCATCACGATCTTGTGCGGGGAAACTGGCCCCCTCACGGTGGATGATCAATGTCGGCACAGTGGACTCGCGCATGACCGCCTCGGCGACGCTGCCCAAGATGAAATGGGGCACGCCCGTCCGGGTGTGACTCGCCATCATGATGAAATCGACCGCTAAATCATTGGCGACCTGGCAGATGGTGGTGGCAACGCCGCTGCCTATTTCCGCCGTGGTGGCGACACGGATGCCATGCATTGGGCGGCGCGTCGCCACCTGCGCCAGATAATCCAGGCCCCCTTCGATGGCAGCTTGAAAGACCGATTCGCTGATGGGGGGCGCGAGCCCGGAAATATCATACGTGATGCTGCTGGGGTTGACCACCCGCAGCAATGTCAACGACCCCGGACTCGACAAGCGCCGGAGCAGCATCACCGCAGGTTCGATGGCGCGTTCCGCGAGAGGTGAGCCATCTAATGGTACCAAAATATGCATGCCCATTCTCCTTCAGATAGGTGCTACGTGGTGTATGGTCGCACGATCAACAGCGGCGTTGGGATGTGATCCAACAGCCAGGTGGCGACACTGCCGACAAAGTAGCGCTCGATGCTGCCTCGGCCATGGGTTGCCAATACAACGAGATCGCACTTCCCTTCCAGTGCCTGTTCGGTGATCTGAAGCGCGGGGTCACCAAAGGCGAAGCTGCACTCCCCCATGAGGCCATCGTGAGCAAGACGCTGGCAGATCGGTTCCAGATAGGCTTCGGCGGCGGTCATGTGCGCGCGGTCCTGTGCCACATTGCCGCTGGAGGTTGGCAACACCTGCAACAAGCGCAGACGTCCATGCAGGGCGCGGGTGACCAGCGCGGCAACGGGAATGGCTTGCTCGGCCAGGGGGGTGCCATCCAACGGCAGCAAGACCGTGAACGGCTGGCTGGGGCGTGCGTCATGTGCTGGTGGCGCCGTGGGCCGAAAGATCAGCGTCGGCAACGCGGACTGCCGGGCAACATCTGCGGCAGTGCTGCCCAACAGCGCCTTGGCAAGCCCCCCACGGCCATGACTACTGATGACGATGAGATCGCAGTGGTGGCTATGGGCCTGCATGGCGATCCATTCCGCAGCGCTTCCGGTGAAGCTGTCGACATGCCGTTCACACCGCAGCCCTTCCAGCGAAGGACGATAGGAAACCGTCCGGAGATAATCATCCGCCGCGAGAACCGCTTCGCTCACGATCTGCGTGGCATAGGGTTCCACCGCCGCCAAGGCCATAGGAGTCAGTTGAACCATCCGCCCCAGGACGATGGTCGCTGGTTCTGGCAAACCACGCGCGATATCAGCGGCATTCCCAATGGCAAACTCGGCGAGTTCAGAGCCATCGAGCGGAACAAAAATTTTCACGGTCAACCTCCTTGGGTATCTGCTCTTTCTCAGCATAGCCAGCCAGCATCTCAAAACCATCACAACCCCGAGCAAAGGAACACGAGATGCTCACAGGCGCGGTCCCCCGCCAGCGGCACACGAACTGTGAGGCAGCCGTGACATGCTGGCAGCGCATCGTGATGGCTGTGTGTTGCCGCAGCGGTTTGATAGAGAGGGAGTCCAGGGTTACATCGCGTTTTCCTGGCTAAGGAGGTCCTCAGTGGCACGCATCCTTGTTCTTTATGGCAGCACCGAAAGCCAAACCGCCAAAATTGCCGAATTCCTGGCTACGGTCCTCAAGCAACACGGGCAAACGGTGAGCGTGGTGGATAGCGAGTTCATTCCGGGCAGCTTCACCCTCAATGACTATGACGTGGCCCTCATTGGCGCATCGATGCACGCCGGGGGCTTTCAGCGCGCCGTCCAGAATTTCGTCGGGCAGCAGCAGGCATCATTGAACCAGATGCCTTCGGCGTTCTTCTCGGTCAGTCTGACGGCAGCCTATCCCACCCCCGAGGGACGCAGCCAGCTGGATAGCCATCTGGAACGCTTCTTCGCTGAAACGGGATGGCACCCACAGCAGGTCGTCAACTTCGCCGGGGCGTTGGCTTATAGCCAATACCATGGCCTCAAGCGCTGGGCCATGCTGCGCATCGCGCATGATGTCCATGCACCCACCGACACGTCCCATGACTACGAATATACGGACTGGGAGGCCGTCACGCGCTTTGCGGAAGCCATGCTGGCAGTGCCACTCGCTCAGGGATAGGGGTGGGTGCCCCTGTTTCTGTAGCAAGTGCCCCAGTTCAGACCGCCCATGTGCCCCTCGCTGATGACATTTAGACGAACTGACAACTACACCTGATGCAGCAGAAGAGGCACATCAGTTTACCATCACACACCCTTTTCATCCGCTGGTTCATCAATCGTTCGCCCTGCTCGAACGCCGCCATGCCTGGGG
>JACDGC010000579.1 GCA_013815535.1 Ktedonobacterales bacterium | reverse complement strand
GTTTTGCAGTCCCGCCGCCAGCGTTGCTTGCCAGGTGATTTGGTGGGGATCGGCCTCCTCGGGTGCCAGGAAGACCATATCGCGCCCATGCGGCCCCGCCATGCCGCAGTCCTCCAGCAGCGTGGGGATGCCATCCTCCGTCAGCCGCCGATAGATGCGCTCCTCAGACTGTCCCTCGAATTCGGCGGGCAAACCCAGCCGACCCGGTTGACCGAATTTGATGCTGAGTAAGAAGCTATTCACCGTGCAGTCGCACGCCAGATTCCAGGCGAGGTCGTGGCGCGCCGTCTCGAAGTGGCCGAAGCCCAGGTGCAGCAAGCAATGGGCGATGGCGAAGCTCCATTCCGCTGGCGCGATGCGTTGCAGCGTGTTGCAATAGATCGTGCCGTGCGAGTCCACCACTGCCCGCCCATTTGAGGGGCAATAGCGATGCTCACGGTCTGGCAAGATCCATGCTCGCGCCGCCAGCGGGGCGAAGAGCGGGTGATAGCGCACCTCACCCAGCCCGATGTCATACTGCATCTGGGCCACGTCCGTTTCGGGGGCATGCTTGCGATGTTTGGGCATCTCAGGCGCGCTCCTTTTCGCGGCGGGCGATGGCCATCCGGGGCACATCGCGCACGACCTCCACGAGGAACCAGTTGGGCAGCCCTTCGCCGCCATCCGTGGGGGCGACCACCAACTGGGCGATCTCCAGGCTGATGGCGGCCAGGCTCAGCAACAGTTGCTTGGCGCGGTGCGCCAGATCGCGTTGCACGCCGTTGGCTTTGTCTTTTTCCGGTGCCAATTCCTTCACCAATTGCGCGCGGAATGACTGCGCCAGGAAGTACAGCACATCGCGGTCGCCGGGCTCGGCGGGCCAGCCGATGTCGCCTTTCAGGATGGCCGAGAGGCGATAGCTGCCGCGCACCTGCTTCACGAACGCTTTGAATTGACCCGCGTGCGTCGGCGAAAGGCAGCCATAGGCCACCGTCTCGATGGCCCGCAGCGTCCGCTCGGTATCGCGCTCCGTGTCATAGAAGTGCAGCGCGTCGCTGAGCATGTGCCACGAGCGCGGCGTGGAAAACGGCTCCTCTGATTTGGGGGGATTCACCCACAGTTGATCGGGGCGCAGTTGCACATATTCCAGCACCAGCGGATGGATGCCCGCGCCGCCCGCCCATGCCAGCCAGTCGCGGTGCGACACGGTCAGGTGCACATGAATCATGCGGTTGATCAGCGCCGAGGGGAAAGGTTTCACCAGCGCGGTATCCTGCGCGCGGTTGCCTGCCCCGATGATGATCGTCCCCTTGGGCAGGTGATATTCGCCGATGCGCTGCTCATGGATGAGGCTATAGAACGCCTTTTGCACTTCGGGCGAGGCGGCGTTCAGTTCATCCAGCAGCAAACAATAGGGATCGTCGCGCGCGATCACCCGTGGCGGGCAAAAGCGGCTGAAGCCATCGACGATCTGGGGCACGCCCAAGAGATCTTCCGGGGCAAGCTGGCTGCCCAACAGCGAGACGAAGGGCAGACCGAGATCATCGGCGAAGGCGTTGACGAGCGAGGTTTTGCCGATGCCCGGCGGCCCCCAAATGAAGACGGGGCGCACCGATGCGACATGCAGCAAGAAATCAAGCAGATCGCTCTGGGTGAGCGTGATGATGGATTGCACGGAGGGACATCCTCTTTCCTAGACGGCGAAAAGTGATAAACGAACGAACCGACCTGTTTTCAAGTCGTTGGTCTTGGCATGAATGGCGTTCGGTTAGTCGTGGCCGCATGGGGATGTCCCTCCTTCCCGTAGGTAATGTGCCTGAATGGTATCACATGGTGGCTGGATTGTGCAAGGGGTGGCTGACCCCTTCACTCGCGGCTGGCAGTCACGGTGGCGACTTCGGCATTCATGCCGACATCATCCACCATATCCTCGAAGTTGCGGGTGTAGAGCCGCGCGTAGAGGCCCCCCTGGGCGATGAGTTGGTCATGGGTGCCGCGCTCCACGATGGCCCCGTGGTTCAGCACCAGGATGGCGTCGGCGCGTTCCACGGTCGTCAGGCGGTGGGCGACCACGATGGTGGTGCGGCCCACCATCAGCCGATTCAGCGCGTCCTGCACCAGCGCTTCGGATTCGTTGTCGAGCGAGGCGGTGGCTTCATCCAGCAAGAGGATGCGCGGGTTGCGCAGAATGGCGCGGGCGATGGCGATGCGCTGGCGCTGCCCGGCGGAAAGTTGCACGCCGCGTTCCCCCACCAGCGCGTTCATGCCATCCGCCAATGCTTCGATGAAACCCAGGGCGTTGGCCAGCCGAGCGGCGGCGCGCACCTCATCATCCGTCGCGTCCAATTTGCCATAGCGGATGTTGTCGGCGATGGTGCCACCAAAGAGGGTGGGTTCTTGGGGCACCAGCGCCAACTGCGCCCGCAGCGACGCGGCGCTGACGCCCCGAATGTCGATGCCATCCACCCGAATCGTGCCACTTTCGACCTCATAGAGGCGCAGCAACAGGCTGAGAGTCGTCGTTTTGCCCGCGCCACTCGGCCCCACCAGCGCCACCACCTGCCCCGGTTGGATGCTGAAATCGAGATCGCGCAGCACGGTTTGGCGCGTCGCGGGCACAGGCGGTGCTTTGGGGTCCGCCTTGCCTTCAGGGTCCGCCTCGCGCTCATACGCGAAAGTGACGTGGTCAAAGGCGACGGCCCCTTGGATGGGCGGCAGCGCGGGCAAGTGCGCGTCATCCCCCACCGAGATGGGTTCATCCAGCAGGGCAAAGACGCGCTCGCCTGCGGCCCGGGCCGCCTGAATCTGCGAATAGAGGCCCACGAAGGAGATCAGCGGCCCCACGATCAGCGAGAGGTAGATGATGAAGGCCAGCAAGCTGCCGATGGAGAGCCGCCCCGCCAGCACCTCGTGCCCGCCATACCACAAAACGATGGCCAGCGCCGAGAAGCCGATGAAGCCGATCAGCGGCCCCAAGGCGGCCTGGGCGCGGGCGCGGCGCAACGCCTGGCGCAGCGATTCACCGATGCGGATGGCGAAGCGGTTGGCCTCATAGGGTTCGCGGGCAAAGGCTTTGACGACGCGTGGCGACGAGAGTACTTCTTCCAGCACGACGCCCGCTTCGCCGAGGCCCTCTTGCACGCCCCGCGTCGCCAGGCGAATCTGCCGCCCCAGCACGCCCGCGATGATGCCAGCGGGGGGAGCCACCGCCAACACCACCAGCGTCAGCCGCCAGTTGAGGTTGAAGAGGATCGCCGCACTGCCCACCAGCGTCACCGCTTGCGAGAGGATCGGCAGCACGTTATTCGTGAGGGAGCTTTGCAGCACCGTCACATCGTTGGTGACGCGGCTGGTCAATTCCCCCGTGCGGCGTTGGTCGAAGAAGGTGAGGGGCAGCGC